>JBAZQB010000005.1 GCA_041645435.1 Methanoregula sp. | reverse complement strand
CGGGGTTCAGTTTCATCCGGAAAAAAGTCATAAGCAAGGTATTCAGCTATTAAAAAATTTTATCAGGAACTGAGGATCATTCCATGCTCCAGAAAAGAATTATTCCCTGCCTTCTTTTAAAAGACGGACTTCTTGTGAAAACAATCCAGTTCAATAATCCCCGCCACATCGGCGAACCAATCTATGCGATAAAAATTTTCAATGATTACGAAGTGGATGAACTGGTGATTGTCGACATCATGGCATCCCGGAGGGATGCTGCCGGTGCGCAATGCTCAAAGAATGGTATCCCATTTTCCCTGATTTCGAAAATCTCCGATGAAAGCTGCATGCCGATTACCTATGGCGGGGGTGTAAAAACCCTGATAGATATAGACCAGTTGTTTAAATCAGGAGTCGAGAAGGTCTGCATCAATACCGGCGGGGTAACGAATCCGGATTTCATTCGACAGGCTTCGTCAGAATTCGGGAGTCAGAGCATTGTCGCCTCCATTGATGTGAAGGGGACAAACGATAGTTCGTATGAAGTTTATTCAAATGGCGGAGAAGTCCCCCTCGGTACTGGGCCAGTAGAATGCGCAATACGTATGGAGAGGGCGGGTGCTGGAGAGATCCTTCTCAACTCCATTGACCGCGATGGAACTATGACCGGTTACGATATTCCACTTATCAAGGAGGTATCGTCATCAGTCCATATTCCGGTAATAGCACTGGGGGGTGCCGGAACAATGGAGGATTTTAGTTGTGCACTTCATGAGGGTGGGGCATCTGCAGCTGCAGCAGGAAGTATGTTTGTGTATTTTGGAAAAAAGAGGGCGGTGTTGATCAATTATCCAACGAAAACGGAAATTCAGGAGATACTCACATGATACCTTTTTTTCGATTATTTAATAATTCTACCAAATCCTGAACAAAACATTGAAAATTTTTTTCTGAATTATATTTCTCATTCCAATTCTGTCTGCTTATCTCCTTTTTCTGCATTGTTATCGATGGATTATCTAAAAAGGTACATATTGCATTTGCAATCTCCAGAGGGGTGGGAGACTCATTTAATAAAAATCCATTTTCATTTGTAACAATTTCAGTATTTCCTCCCACAGATGTTGCGATAACAGGTATGCTGCAACTTTGAGCTTCCATAATCGATACGGGGGTACCTTCTGATGCACTTACATTAATAAAAACATCAATTTTATTATTTTTATAATACTCGATTAAATCAGGATTTGGTAAAATACCTAAGAATGAATGCCGGATGTTTTTTGGCAGTGTTTCATTCGCCACCTTCTCCAATTCAGACCTCAATGGACCGTCCCCAATATGAACCCACTCGAAAACCTGGTTTTTTCTCATTTTTCCCAATTCACAAAGACCAAGTATTAATAAATCAATTCTTTTAAATGTTACAAAATAAGAGCATGAAACAATCCTGAAAATGCCATCATTTGAAGAAGCAGTAATAAAGTCCTGCACATTAACCCCCATTTGTGACAATCTGATTATTGAATCTCCTTCAGGATATTGGGTTAAAAGATATTTTTTGCCGTTCTCTGAATCAGCAAAAACTTTGTTAATACTTTTAAAAATTTCCGGCCGAAATGGGATATAATGGGGATTATGTTGTTCTTCATAGAGATCTGCTGCATGCGCCCTGGATATCACAATCATTTCGGGATATATTTCCTTTGCAAAACATATACCCATGGTTGTTCCATAATTCCAGTAAGTATAGAAAATTGTTTTCGAAAAATCAATATTATTGGATATAATATATTTTTCAACCCATTTTTTTGTTTGTATAGCGGTTCCAAGAAACAAAATAAGTCTGACAATAGATACCGGGTGTAATGTTTTTTTAGGTTTTTTCAAAATTTCACGATAAAAAATCTTTGAAGTAACAGATAATAGTGTATTATGCACCAAGTAAGCGATAAAACAATTTGACATTAATAACTGGGCTAAAGAGAGATCTACATAAATCCCGTTTGAAACATCTTTTTTTTCACCTTCCGATGATTTGGGAATGAGTGAAATCGATGAAAAGGCAGTCATTAAATGCGGCAGTTCAGGTTCAATAAATGTATCTTCAGCAGCGGATGAATAAGGGTAAGAATCCGTGAAGAATAGAATCTTGAAGTTTGGATCGTTCATATGTTCACACACCGTTTCTTTTTCTGATTCTTTGAGGATTTGTTAACTGCATTCCTCATTGCAGATCATGTCCTTTAATGATTGCTTAATAAATTTGAGGAGTAAATCCGGTTTTGCGTCAGAGAGCATATTCATTAATTATTTTCTAGTAATATCTATTATCTTGGAGAATTTTCTATGATATAGGATGGGTTTCAGATCAGATATTAACATTTTTTCCTGCTTTTTTAATAATGTCCTATCCTGAAATTATTTGATATCAAATAGATCGTCGCCACAGTGAAACATCCTCAAACTAACAAAAATAGAACGGTACTTCGGGGAAATTGAACGAAGGATTGACAAGTTTAGTCCAATCGATAAAATGGGTCACTGGCAGAATGTAATCAAACCCTACATGAGTCTCTATTACGATGAATTTGCTAATGCCTTCTGGTATTGTTTGTCTTTAGACCGAATATAATCCTATACGCAGAAATGAATATATATGCAAAATTAATTCGGTATACCACACAACATGGATGAAACTTTAATTCATCATCACCACATATAATTATTAAATCACAGGAGCGCGTATCCCATAACCCTCGATAACATCGCCATCCGCATAAATCATTTCTGCAAGAAATACAAACTTGGCGGACCGAAGGAACAATTTCACACCCTCCGCGATGTGATTGTCAATTCAGTGAAACGCCGTTCGTTTGCGGTAAAGAGAGGGTATGCTATTGAGATCGGGTTTTTTCCGAGTGGGTGATATCCATTTCTGACAACGATGATTCCAACTGGACCATGGAAATTCGTTCACGTAGTGGATGGTTTGACATCGATTTATCTGAACTTTGGCGATACCGGGATTTGATCTTCCTTTTTGTGCGCCGGGATTTTGTTGCGTATTATAAGCAGACGGTGCTGGGACCGTTGTGGTTTTTGTTGCAACCGCTCTTTACGACCGTAGTCTTTACCATAATTTTCAGTAGAGTTGCTCAAATTCCAACTGATGGTTTACCCCCATTTTTATTTTATATGTCAGGTACTGTTGCCTGGACATATTTTGCCAGTTGCATGACCCAGACATCGAATACATTCATCACTAACGCTGCGATATTTGGCAAAGTATATTTCCCACGCCTGGTTGTACCAATTTCAGTGGTAATATCCAATCTTATAGCGTTTGCAATTCAGTTCGGATTATTTTTGGCATTCATGTGCTATTTTTATCTGACCGGATCAGATATTCACCCAAATATATGGCTTTTACTTGTACCTGTGTTGCTGATCCAGATGGCGGCACTCGGACTCGGTATGGGGATAGTGATCTCAAGTCTGACAACTAAATACCGTGACCTGACGTTTGCACTGGGATTCGGAGTCCAGCTCTGGATGTATGCAACTCCTATTGTCTATCCATTATCCCAGATCCCGGCACAATGGCAGTGGTTGTTCGCTCTTAATCCTATGACTGCGATTATCGAGACTTTTCGTTACGCGTTTCTCGGTTCCGGAGCGATACAACCTTGGGTATTGGGAGTGAGTTTCGCTATGACCATTCTGATATTAGTGATTGGAATCGTGCTGTTCAGCCGTGTTGAAAAAACATTCATGGATACCATTTGATGGGGAGAACCAGTCATATGAGTGATGTCGTGATTCGTGTAGAAAATCTTTACAAAGAATATCGCCTTGGTACCATCGGACAGGGTTATTTATTCCGCGATATACAAAGCGGGTGGGCAAAAATCCGGGGAACCAAAGATCCCAACGCCAGGATTGGTTCAGTTAACCGGGAGCAGCTGAATAGTACCAACGCTAGGTTTTGTGCATTAAAGGAGGTCTCATTTGATGTCCGGCAGGGGGAAGTTGTAGGTATCATTGGTCGCAATGGCGCGGGCAAGTCAACTCTGCTCAAGATTATATCGCGGGTGACTGCCCCAACAAGTGGTACTATCAAAATCAAGGGAAGGGTTGCAAGTCTGCTTGAGGTGGGGACTGGTTTTCACCCCGAACTTACCGGCAGGGAAAATATTTTTCTGAATGGCGCCATCCTGGGGATGCACAAAGGGGAAATTGAACAAAAGTTCGATGAGATTGTCAGGTTTGCCGAGATTGACAAATTCATTGATACACCTGTGAAGCGGTATTCAAGCGGGATGTATGTACGGCTTGCATTTGCGGTGGCGGCGCATCTGGAACCGGAGATTCTTGTTGTTGATGAAGTGCTGGCGGTTGGGGATGTAGCATTTCAGAAGAAGTGTTTGGGGAAGATGGAGGAGGTGGCAAAGGAAGGGAGGACTGTGTTGTTTGTGAGTCATAATATGACTGCGGTAAAAGCGTTATGCAGCCGGGGTATTGTTATTGAGGACGGGCAGATAATATTTGACGGGGACACAAGCAAAGCTGTAGATTTTTATTTAGGTAGCAAAAGATTGTCTGAAGATAGGAGTATCCCTGTTGCGGAACGAAAGCGGGAACACGGTTGTTCACTCCGTGCAAAAATAGTGGATATAACGGTTATATCCGATGGCCAAAGAAATCCGAAAATAATTGATCCTTTCAAACCACTAATTATCCAGATGAAGGTGGAATCTGGAATTGATCTGCGGTGTGCGGCGGAGATCCGTATTTCAGACGAAATGCAAAGTATTTGTCTTTTTGATTCCGGATATATTCATGGACAGGATATCTTTGTAAAACCGGGTATGAATATAATTGAATGCCGCATCAATCCATTAAAACTCTATTCTGGGAATTATTTGATATATTGCGGGCTTGTTATTCATGGTACCGAAGTCATTGATCGTGTAGAAAATGCATATTCATTTTCAATTGATGAATGCGATCCGAATAAAACGGGATTTAATATTCAAAAAGGAGGAAATGGATTTTTTTATGTTGATCATGAATGGAAATGCCCATAAATCTAACAATGTTGGAGGGCCTTAAAGGTTTAAATAAAGTGAGTATGATAAGGAATTGTTTAATGATAAAACCTGAACAACATTTTTGTATTTTCCGATATTATGATTCGGGATTTATGGTTTAAGTCTATCGAGGTTTGTTATTGAAATGCTGAAAATTGGTGCGATTATACAAGCAAGAATGAGTTCGCAAAGACTTCCCGGAAAAGTATTACATGAAGTGAATGGCAAGCCATTGATACAGTATATTTTGGAAAGACTAGAACAATGCAGTATAATCAAAGAATTTGTAATTGCAACCTCCCGGGAAAAAAGTGATGATCAAATCGAGGAATTTTGTAGAAAAAATCAGGGTTCCTGTTATCGAGGTTCTTTGAATGACGTTGCCAGCCGGTTTAAAGAAATTTTAGAGAAAGAACGGTGGGATGCATTTGTTCGGGTCAATGGAGATAGTCCACTCATCGATCAACATCTGATTGATCAAGGTGTTAATTTATTCATTGATGGAGATTTTGATCTGGTGACAAATGTTTTTCCACGCTCTTATCCTTCAGGGCAATCGGTCGAAATTGTCCGGACTAGTACATTTAAGAAAATCTATTCTCAAATGAATAATTCGGATGATTTCGAACATGTTACAAAATTTTTTTATCGTAATCCCGAAGAATTTAAAATATTTAATTTTACATCACTAACAGATTATCACAGTGTTCATCTCTCTGTCGATACAATTCAGGATATGCAGGTTTTTTCAAGCATTATAAAAAGAATGACAAGGCCTCATTGGGATTATCATCTTGAAGAAGTTTTGGGAATGTATCGAGAAATTTGTACTAATTGAATAGTGAGCTGGAAAATGAGACAACTACGTGTTGGAGTCATCGGATTGGGCGTTGGGGAAC
This sequence comes from Methanoregula sp., assembly GCA_041645435.1. Taxonomy (NCBI): domain Archaea; kingdom Methanobacteriati; phylum Methanobacteriota; class Methanomicrobia; order Methanomicrobiales; family Methanoregulaceae; genus Methanoregula; species Methanoregula sp. The sequence continues at coordinate 250,613 of JBAZQB010000005.1, read as the reverse complement.
AACACGTTAAAGCATACCTGCGGAATCCCCATTGTAATGTAGTCGCCATTTGTGACTTTTCAGATGAAAAACTGGCGTTGGCAGAAAAACAATATCCCGGGGTATTTCTCACAAAAAATTCTCAAGAGCTCATATTCGATACGGATATTAATATTATATCTATCGCGTCGTATGATGATGCGCATGCTAATCAGGTTATTTCAGCATTGAATGCAGGAAAACATGTCTTTGTCGAAAAACCTCTTTGCCAGACGCTCAACCAGGCATTACAAATCAAACAGGTTTGGAATTTACAAAAACTTAACCTTGGATGTAATCTGATTCTACGTGAGGCCCCATTATACAAATGGCTGAAGGATCAGATCCAACAAGGTTTATTTGGTCATGTATATGCATTTGATGGCGAATATCTCTACGGTAGATTGCATAAAATTACCGATGAATGGAGAAACACTGTCGTGGATTATTCTGTTATGGAAGGGGGGGGAATCCATATGATTGACTTAATGCTGTGGCTGACCGGCCAGCGCCCAAAAACGGTATTTACTGCGGGAAATCGAATATGCAGCGAGGGAACAAAATTTCGGTATAATGATTTTGTTACCTCTATCATGCAATTTGATTCTGGTATGATCGGTAGAATCACAGCAAATTTTGGCTGTATTCACCGTCATCAGCATGTCATACGAATTTACGGAACAGAAGCAACGTTTTTTTACGATGATGCCGGCCCACGCTTGCACAAGAGCCGGGATCCTGATACAATGGCACAACGGGTTACACTCTCCCCACTCCCGGAGACCAAAGGGGATTTGATCCCAGCATTTGTATCTGCTATCCTGACCAAGAAGAATATTACAGATGAAACACAGATGATATTTGACGGGATAAGCATCAGCGTTGCATCTGACCAATCAATAAAAACTCAAAAACAAGAATTGATAGAGTACCTATGATGACAAAGCGTTCAATCCAATTTGCCAAACCATGGATTACTGATAGGGAACGGGAGGCCGTCCTTGAAGTCCTGAAAGGTGACATTCTCACTCACGGCCCCCAGAACAAGGCATTTGAAAGCGAATTTGGACAGTTCATGGGTGGGGCAGAAACACATTGTGTGGCTGTGAGCTCCTGTATGGCTGCTCTGCACCTGGCATACTGGCAGATGGGAATCGGACATGGCGATGAAGTGATTGTCGCAGCTCAGACCCATGTCGCCACTGCGCATGCAGTAGAAGTTGTTGGAGCAAAGTCTGTTTTTTTGGATTGCGATCCGCAGACGGGGAATATAACTCCGGAGAACATTGAACCGCTTATTACAAAAAAGACAAAAGCTATTGGTCTGGTTCATTTTCTGGGCATCCCGTGTGACATGGATGCAATCACCGATATCGCAAAAAAACACAAACTGAAGATTATTGAGGATTGTGCCCTTGCAGTGGGCTCAAGATTTAAAGATAAACATGTGGGACTATTTGGGGATGCCGGGTGTTTCTCTTTTTATCCGGTCAAACATCTCACCACTGGCGATGGGGGTATGTTTGTAACTAGGCATAAGGATCTTGCGGAGAGCGTTATGAAAGCCCGGGCTTTTGGAGTCGATCGGAATTTTGGGGAACGAAGCATACCGGGAATGTATGATGTGCCCACACTGGGGATAAACTACCGCATGAGCGATATTAATGCATCTATCGGTCGCGTACAGCTAAGTCGTGTCGATGAAATCCTGAAACGAAGAAAGGAAAATTTCCTCCTGCTAAAAAAGAAATTATCCGATATTCCGGATATTTCAATTCTGGATTCACAGCACAAAGATGTTGTAAACAGTCACTATTGCCTTAGTATAGTGTTAGATGGAGTTCTGGCTAAGAAGCGCAACGAAGCGGTTACTACTCTCAATCAGAAAGGAGTTGGAACAAGTGTATATTATCCCCAGCCTGTGCCGCGTATGGCATATTACCGTAATAAATATGGATACAATCCACAGTCATTCCCGCAGGCGGAGCGCATCAGCGATCAATCCATTGCATTGCCAGTTGGACCACATCTGAACTGTGAAGACATGGAGTATATTGCAGAAAATGTCAGTGATACTCTTAAGGATTTGAGAATATGACAAATGAGTTGTTGGATATTAAGGATCGAAGGATTGCACTCATCGGAGGTGCGGGTTTTATTGGTCACAATTTGGCACTTGAACTGAAATCCCAAGGAGCAAAAGTTGAGGTTATTGATAGCCTGCAAGTAAACAACCTGATGACGTTTGCCTCAGCAAGTTCGACCTCTCCAAACCGGGATCTCTATCTCCGCATGATCAACCAGCGTCTTGAATTGATGGAAACTGCCAATATTCCGTTACATATTCAGGATGCACGGGATTATCATGCTTTAAGCAAGATTCTTGATCATATAAAACCGGATGCAATTGTTCATCTTGCAGCAGTATCTCACGCTGGAAAGTCGAACAAGGATCCCTACAGTACTTTTGATCACAGTCTCCGTACTCTTGAAAATGCTCTCGATAATGCCCGCAATCGTCTTGAACACTTCATTTATTTATCGTCAAGTATGGTCTACGGTAATTTTCTGACGCCAGAGGTTAATGAAGAATCACCTTTAAATTCATTAGGTATTTATGGCGCTCTCAAGGTTGCTGGAGAGAAGATGGTTATTGGATATAACCAGGTTTTCGATTTGCCCTATACGATCATCCGCCCATCCGCCCTGTATGGTCCGCGTTGCGTCAGCCGTCGTGTTGGTCAGATCTTTATCGAGAGTGCGATGAAAGGGCAATCTCTGCGAGTTGACGGGGATGGATCGGAACGTCTGGATTTTACCTTTGTTGAAGACCTCGTATCTGGGATCATCCAAACTATCCGTCATCCAGCTGCCCGCAACCAAACGTTCAATATGACATACGGCGAGTCGCGATCACTTAATGATTTGGCAAAAATTGTTCAAAGTGAATTCCCTGATATATCCCTTGAATATGTCGTGAGAGATAAATTGATGCCGTTCCGTGGCACGCTCAGTGTGAAAAAGGCACAAAAAATGATTGGATATGCTCCCAAGAATCCGATCGAGGTGGGATTCCCTAAATATATCCAATGGTATAAGAATTTAGATTCCAGCGGGAAGATCTGGAAAACATCAGGATGACAATATGCGACTTGAGCCAGATCCCTGGCTGACATCAATTTTTTCTCACGATGTTTTCCGGGTAATCGATATTGAACACGGCCCATCGATTTCTGTTGATGATTTGAAACAGGCATCGGATAGCCATCAGATATTTTATTATGTGAAAGTTCCTGTTTCACGTCTTGATCTCGTCCAGACACTCAATAAAACCGGGTTTAAGGTGGTTGATGTAAATGTCACATTTGAGTGTATGCCAAGGGAAACCGAAATCGATCTTTTTTCACCAATCATTATTCGCGTTGCCCGCCCGGAAGATCGTGATGCAACACTGGATATTGCGCGAACCTGTTTTACGTATTCGCGATTTCATCTGGATCCCCTCATATCAAACGATCTTGCGAATTTGATAAAACGGGAATGGGTAGCAAATTATTTTAAAGGTGAGCGGGGCGAGCAAATTCTCGTTGCGGAACGGGATTCAAAGCCCATCGGCTTTCTCGCCATAACAAAGGTAATATCAGGGAATAAAACTATTCGGGTTATTGATTTGATTGGGATCCAATCTGAGCATCAGGGAATTGGTGCCGGAAGACAGATTGTAGATTTTTTTATCAACGATTCGGTTGGCAAATGCAATCTTCTCCGTGTAGGAACGCAGATTGCCAACGTGCCTTCTATGAATTTTTATCAGCGGTGCGGTTTTCATATAACTGAATCTGCTTATGTATTGCATGCCCATGTACATGATGGCAAGGTAATTTGATGATTATTGGAAATAGGAATACAGATGACCAAGTGCTGATTATTGCTGAAATCGGTAATAATCATGAAGGGAATTTTGATACTGCAATCAAATTGGTACATGCAGCTGCAGAATGCGGTGTTGATGGTGTAAAATTCCAGACGTTTAAAACTGAAAAATTCGTAAGTATGGCAGATACAGCACGATTTGAACGGCTTAAATCGTTTGAACTCACATATTCACAGTTTTCCAAGTTATCAGAATTAGCCCATACGCTCGGTATGCTTTTTATTTCAACACCTTTGGATCTGGAAAGTGCCAAATTTCTCGATTCAATAATTGATGCATATAAAATAGCTTCTGGTGATAACAATTTTTATCCTCTTATTGATGAAGTTGCAAAAACCGGAAAACCTGTGTTCATTTCAACCGGTGCAAGTGATCCTGAACTGATTGGTAATGCTGTTTCGGCTCTTGAAAATGGATGGGAAAAATATAACAAGAGAAGCGATCTTGCGATTCTCCATTGTGTGAGTTGTTATCCTGCTCCAGAAAAACAGGTTAATCTTCAGATTCTTGCTTATCTTGCTAATAAATATCGATATTCTATCGGATATTCAGATCATACGACGGGTATTGAAGCCTCTGTGTTAGCCGTGGCATGCGGTGCGAGAATTATTGAGAAACATTTCACTCTTGATAATGAATTCTCCTCGTTCCGTGACCATCAACTTTCTGCTGATCCAAAAGATATGTCTGAATTAGTCCGAAGAATTCGTTCTGCATCTGTCTTGATGGGATCTAAAGATAAAAAAGTTCAACCGTGTGAATCAGAATTAAGTATCGCAATTCGTAGGTCTATCGCAGCAGGGATATATATGGAAAAGGGACATTTGATTAGCTTTTCTGATCTTATGTGGATTCGACCCGGGGAGGGTCTTGCACCCGGAAATGAGTATAAATTACTGGGTAAACATCTAAAACGATCTGTAAAATTTGGTAAATTATTGCATGAATCCGATGTAGAATAAATGTCAGATTGGTAATAATAATTATATAGATTACACCAATGTCCCATGACGACACCTTTTTTTTAATATACGTGTACACTTATGAGAGTGCCATAGATAATCTGATCTCTTGGCTGTGAAAAAGAATAAATCGAGAATTCTTGAGGAGATACAAAATATGTGTGGAATAGCGGGATATTTTGGTCAGGATACAATATCTCCGGATCGTATTCAAAAATGTCTGCATCTTATGAATCGCAGGGGCCCTGATCACGCAGCATTTCGAGAATGGATCAACTCAAACGGACGGAATGCTTACCTGCTCCATACACGGCTCAGTATCATTGATCTTGATCCTCGGGCAAACCAGCCATTCAATATCAACAGGAAATGGATCGTCCAGAATGGTGAATTGTATAATTACCTAGAGCGACGCGACGAACTGAGAGACCGGGGACTTATCTTCAAAACGACTTCTGATACGGAAGTCCTCCTGCAGGGCATCGATCACTGTGGATGGGATGTTCTCGATCGGTTTGAGGGGATGTGGGCATTTGCTGTATATGATGAATCTGATGGGTCCCTTGCACTTTGTAGAGATCGCTTCGGCGAGAAACCCCTCTACCTGTATCGTGACGAGACGGGCCTCTATTTCGGTTCCGAAGTAAAATTTATTGTTGCGTTACTTGGCCACAAGCTCGAAGTGAATTATGATCAGGTTTTCCGGTATCTTGTGAATGGCTATAAAGCGCTCTATAAAACCCCCAAGACGTTTTTCGTCGGATTATCAGAATTAGCCCCTGCAGCAATTCTCCATATCGCTCCTGATGGAAAAGAACACCAGAAAACCTATTGGAAATTGAATTTTTTGCCGGATGACGGGATGTCATACGATGAAGCAGTTGCGGAAGTACGAAAAAGGCTTTTAAAGGCAGTTGAAATCCGTCTGCGCGCTGATGTACCTTTGGCTTTTTGTATGAGTGGTGGGGTTGATTCGAATTCGCTCATCAGTATAGCAAAGCAGGTTTTCAATTATGACGTGCATGGATTTACCATAGTTAATACTGATGAAAGGTACGAAGAGGAGGAAATGGTAACTCATGCGGTCAACGAATTAAAAATTAAGCATACGTCTATTCCGGTTAATACAAAAGATTTCATTCCAAAATTACGCACTCTCATTCGTCAGCATGATGCTCCTGTTTACACTATCACGTATTATGCACACTGGCTCTTGATGGAGAGTATCGCAGATCATGGATATCGGGTTTCAATCAGTGGAACTGCTGCAGATGAATTGTTCACCGGGTATTACGATCATCATTTGATGTACCTGTACGATGTCAGGGACGATGCATCCCGGTATAATGAGGCCCAAAAAAACTGGGAGACCTACATCAAACCCATTGTGCGAAACCCCTATCTCAGCGATCCGGATCTGTTTATTCACAACCCGAAATTCCGGGATCATATATTTCTTGACGCGGATGAGTTCAGGAAATATCTGACAGATGATTGGTTCGAAGCATTCACCGAGATGGATTATTCAGTTGATTTGCTCCGTAACCGCATGATGAATGAATTGTTTCACGAATCAGTCCCGGTTATTTTACATGAGGATGATATTAATTCGATGTATTACTCAATCGAAAACAGATCTCCCTTTTTGGATAGGGATTTGATAGAATTCTGTTATCGTATTCCTTCACGCCATCTTATTCAAAAGGGTGCGGCAAAAGCTATCCTGCGTGATGCCATGCAAGGGATAGTTCCCGAGAAAATAATTAAAAACCGAAGGAAAGTGGGGTTCAATGCACCGATTTATTCATTCCTTGATGTAAATGATCCAGATATAAAAAAGATTTTGCTTGAGGATAGTCCAATCTACCAATTTATCAGAAAGGAGAAAATTGAAGAACTTATCAAAAAAACGTATCTGCCAAACCACGAAAGCAAATTCCTGTTCTATTTCCTGAATTGTAAACTATTCCTGGAGGAATTCGCTCGATGAAGTATTGTACACAATGCATTCTGCCTGATACCCGTCCCAATTTAACTCTCGACGCAGAGGGGATATGTAATGCCTGCAGAACACATGAGTCTCGACCAAAAATTGATTGGGAGAAACGAGAACGTGCTTTTTTGAAAGTGATTGAGCACGCCAAAAAGCAGAGTAAAGGATATGATTGTCTTATACCTGTAAGTGGGGGGAAGGACAGCACCTGGCAAGTAATGAAATGTTTGGAGTATGGGTTAAATCCTCTCACTGTAACCTGGAAAACCCCTGCAAGAACACTCATCGGTCAGAAAAACCTTGATAATTTAATTTCTCTGGGAGTTGACCACATCGATTACCAGATAAATCCGAAAGTTGAAAAAATGTTTTTATACAAAGTTCTCGTTGATGAGGGATCCACAGCAATTCCCATGCATTTGGCTCTTTTCAACATTCCCTTAAAAATTGCAGTTACTTTTAAAATTCCTCTTGTTATTTGGGGAGAAAATTCCGCATTTGAGTATGGGGGGACAAAAGAAGAACAGAACGGATTCCGTCTGGACAGCACCTGGTTGAAAAAATTTGGGGTAACTCACGGAAAAACCGCGAGAGACTGGATATCTGATGAACTGACCGAAAAACAATTGACCCCCTATTTCGGTCCATCAGATCATGATATGGACATATCGGGAGTGTCAGCAATTTTTCTTGGATATTATTTCCCTTGGGATCCATCGACAACCTTTGAGGTGGCAAAATCCCATGGATTTAAGTGCAGAGAAGAGGGTCCGAAAACAGGGTTTTACAATTTCGCGGATATTGATGACGATTTTATATCAATCCATCATTGGTTGAAATGGTACAAATTTGGTTTTACCCGGTTATTTGATAACCTCTCCCTTGAAATCCGAAACGGGCGGATTACCCGTGCACAGGCGATTCAGATTGTTAAAGAGACTGGAGACCAAATACCATATGAGGATATCGATAAATTCTGTAATTTCATTGGCATTTCACAGGAGCACTTCTTTTCGGTGATTGAAAAATTCCGTAATCCAAAAATCTGGATAAAACAAAACAATAAATGGAGAATTAAAGATTTCCTTATTTCCGATTGGAGATGGATATGAAAATAATTCCTACAATTCCCCCCAGAGAATTCGAAGTGGGTTTTCCCGAGCACCGGCAGATCATTAAAGATTGTGCCTATATTGATCTTGAAGATGATGAACAAGTAACATTTACGACATGTTCAGGATCTGAATACGATGCCGTAAGAAAGGATTGGGGGTTTTATGCTACTCCCTCACTGAATGGTCGTCTTGTGAAGTACAATCTTCACGCGGCACTCTGTAAAAACCGGATTGGTTTCTATTTTATTTTGCTCGTTGAAGGAGGGAAGAAAGAACTATTCTATGAGTACCTCCGTCTCGAAAAAATGGATCTCGTGACATGGTTGGATGACCCCAAAAAATTAGAATACATTGAGGAAAAATGCAGGAATCATCAACAGCCATTGCGTTGCCCTATTTGCGGGAATAACGGCCTTAATAAAATTTTTAAATATACCTCACCTCCAACAGGTGAGATCCGGTTTGATTTTAGTTCGCACCATAATTATCATAGAGAGATATTGCAATGCTGTTCATGCGGTCACTTCATCTCCGTACATGAAATGGATGAATCATCCCTGTACTCGGGAGATTATGTGAATGCGAATTATCGCGATGATGATGGAATCCGTCTTTCATTTACAAAGATCATGAATCTCAATCCGGAAAAATCCGATAATGTAGGAAGAGTACGGAATATCCTGGAGTTCACGAACAGTTATTTTTCCAGCAGTCCACCGGTTGCACGGATTCGCAGTGTTTTAGACGTGGGAAGTGGATTATGTGTATTCCTGGCAAAAATGAAAGAGGCAGGATGGTCTTGTACAGCCATTGATCCGGATAGCAGGGCGATTGCGCATGCCGTGAAAAATGTAGGTGTTCGAGGAATTTGTGGAGATTTTCTCTCAATTAACACCAATGATAAATTTGATCTTATCACTTTTAACAAGGTACTTGAACATGTGAAAGACCCGGAAAAAATGTTATCAAAATCAATTCAGAATATTTCTGATAACGGGATAATTTATATTGAGGTTCCGGACGGAGAATTTGCTGCTGTGGAAGGACAAGATCGCGAAGAATTTTTCATCGATCATCCCCACATTTTCAGTTTTTCTTCCCTTTTATTAATGGTGAAGAATGCAGGATTAACCCCATTAAAAATCGAACGTCTCCAGGAACCGAGCACAAAATATACTTTGCGAGCATTTGTAACACCTAGGAAAAATCAACGGTACTCTGGAAAAAATGGATAAAATCATTTAGTCACATTTATTATTTTGGTGACTAAAAATATATTGTTACTTCCGAACAATTTTCATTACGATTAACAATTCTCATAGGAGTCTGATATTTTGGTATCATCTCAATTAAATGAAAAAGAACAAGTGACTTCAATTGTCTATGGTGATACTTTTGCATTGTATGACGAAAAATCATTCGATGAATTTGTTCCACCGCTCTATACGAGGCTGAAAAATAATGGTATTAGTACGGATGTTTTTAAGGGTAAACGCTGTCTTGATGCTGGGTGCGGAGGCGGAAGGGGATCTATTCTTATGGCACAATGCGGTGCAAAAGAAGTTATTGGAGTTGATTTCAGTTCCACGAACATTGAAAGTTGCAGGAAACGTGCGGAACAAAAAGGGTTTTCAAATCTTTTTTTTTATGAACACTCGTTGACCGAACTCCCCTTTGAAAATGAGAGTTTTGATGTTATCTGGTGCAATGGTGTTTTAATGCACACAATCGATCCTGACAAATGCTTGCAAGAAATTTCCCGCGTTTTAAAGACGGATGGACACATGTGGTTGTATGTTTACGGGGCTGGTGGAGTTTACTGGTATATGATTGACTGGATCCGAAAAACATTGCAAGATATTGATGTAAAAAATTGTATTTGCGAATTGCGTATAATGGAGATGCCTATTCGGCGAATAGCGGAATGGATTGACGATTGGTTTGCCGGATATCTCAGACGTTATACACACGATGAGGTTGAGAACCGCTTGAAAGAATTGGGATTTGTTAACACGGATCGATTAAAATATGGTACTATATATGATACATCCCAACGTAGGCTGGGGGCAGAATCCATTGAAATTGATCTTATGGGTGAAGGAGACTTGAGATATTTCTGTAAAAAATGTCGAAATTCAACCGGGAATAAATTTTCGTTGCCAGAATCCCCTGAGGGTAAAGGATCTCTTTACACATATTCAGATTCTGTCACTCAATTAGCAACATGCCTTGAACAACTGTCAAAAAATCTTGTTCGTCTTGAATCAAAACGAGGTCATGAAATCTCCACATATAAAGTAATGGTCTGTCGTTCGGTACACAGCAAGGTACGCAGTCTACTTGAAACGGAGGGTCCTTTTGATATGAATGCCCTTCACAACCATCTTAATAATCTGAATAGTTTGATTGAGGAAAATGTATATTAAATCGGGGATTCCTTAATAATGACCATCAAAGGGTCTTTGAATATCTCACCCCATTCCCCAAACGATTTATTTAAAGTAAAGATCGTAGACTCTGCTCATGCTATGGTGAGATCAACAGAAAGAAACAATATGCTGCATGAGTATCTATGTTTCGTTAATTCGATAATAACTTCGAACACTCAACGAATGAGATCTCTTTTTGAACTGTTTCGATGTGTTTATAATTAATCATTATGTATATTTAATAGATTTAAATCAAGGTAGCCGAATTCATCTGTTTATCTTAACAGGACCCATCAAAAAAATTATTAGTGGAGATTTAAAATGAAAAATAAAGAAAAAAAAGTCATTTTGGGTTATATCAATCATCACACAATTGGAAGGCAAAATACCTACATGCCATTAGGTATTGGACTTATTGCCGCTTATGCTCAATCACGTTTTGGAAATCGGTTTAATATTCAGTTATTTGATGATCCAGATGCGATTTTTCAAGAAATTTCTCGTATTCAACCCGATGTTGTTGGGTTAACTAATTATTGTTGGAATAGTGAATTAAACCGTTTAGTGTTTAAAAATGCAAAAAAAATTAATCCGTCAGTTATTTGTATTGCTGGGGGGCCTGAGTTTCCCAGCGATTTAAAAGAGTGTAAAGAATATTTGGTTAATCGACCAGAAATAGATTTTTATTGTTATGCAGAAGGGGAGATTGCTTTTTCTAATTTATTAGAGAAAATTCTCGAGAATGTCTCGCTGGATCTATTAAAAAGCGTGCCCCATGAAAATATGATGTCAATCAATCCTTCAAATGGGGAACTTGTCAAAGGAAATTATGAACAAATTCAAGATTTAAATATTGTCCCTTCCCCCTATATCGCTGGCATAATGGATCAATGGTTCACAGGAGAGTATTCCCCCTCTATACAAACGACACGAGGTTGCCCTTTCACCTGTTCATATTGCTGGGCAGGAGCACAGAATCCCCAGAAACCGAGAACCTACGATCTTGAACGAATAAATCTGGAACTGGAATATATTGCAGCCCGTATGCACAAATATCCACTCGTATTTCTTTCAATTGTCGATTCGAATTTTGGTATGTATGAACGCGATGAAGAAATTGCCGAATCCCTAAGAAAAATAAGGGAAAAATATAATTGGCCTAATACATTTGATGCATCCACAGGGAAATCCAATTATGACAGGATTTTCAGAGTGTCCGAAAAATTAAATTCCAAGCTTCCTATTTCATGCTCGTTGCAATCAACGAATCCAAAAACACTGTCAGCAATTAAACGAAAAAATCCCCCCTTTGATGCTTTTATAAACCTTCAGGCTGAAATAAAAAAACGCGGGATGAGGACAGTAACAGAACTGATCGTTCCCCTTCCATACGAGACAAAGGAATCCTTTATTGAGGGAATGAAATTTGTTATCGACAACGGTGTTGAGATATTACCATTTACCCTCATGTTATTGAAAGGGACGGACATTGCATCGCAAGAGACTAGGAATAAACATAAGATGGTCACAAAATTCAGGCTGATACCGCGTCAATTTGGCGAATATGACCAGCAGAAATGCTTTGAAATTGAGGAAGTCTGTGTCGGGACTGATACAATAACATTTGATGAATACTGTGACATCCGTGGTTTATGTTTTATCATGTCGTTATATTCTCATAAGCAATATGATGTGGTATTCCGTTTAATCACTGAATCCGGTGCTTTAATGTCTGATTCCATCCTCTTCCTCTGGGATCTGATAAAAAACGGTAAAACCGGATTATCTGATTTGTATTTCGAATATCTGGAAGAGGTGAAATCGGAATTATGGGAAAGTCCTGAAGATCTTAAAGCTTTTTATTCAAATGAGAAAAATTATAAAAGACTCCTTATTGGGGAACTGGGAGATAATCTCCTTCGGAAATATCTCACTAAAGCTCGTCTTGAAAAATTTCCTGAATCATTAGATCTGGCGTTCCATACACTCCCCCTTATTACAAATCATCCGTTAACGGATGAAATGGTCGAGGCGGTTGGTGCAGCAAAGGAATGGATGATTGCAACGAGAAATATCGGGGAATTACTTGACAATAAATTCGATTGGAAATCAGTAAAACTACTTAGTCTGCCATTTGATGTTAATTCATGGTATGAGGCAGGATCAATCTTAAAACCTCTGGTAACTTACAAAAAGACTACTAAATATCAAATTGGTTATGATTTTATAAGAATGAATAATATTTTTGTTCAGTCGTCCAAAATCTATGGTACGGATAAGACATTCATGCTTGGCAGAATGCTGATTGACTATCCAGTGCAGGATCTTTGGAAAATATGTAAACCTGCATCATAACTAAAGTAATGGTGAATGCATGCTGAGCATGCTAATGAGGCGGACGTAATCGTAGAAATCTGGGGAGACTGCCCATCGATTAATCCAACAGTCCCTCTTTCAGGGTTTATTAACAGTTCTTTTTTATTTAGTCAAGATATTGCTTTTGTTGGGCGGTGTCAAATCCTGCAATACAAGTTTTCGCAGAAATAACGTGGCAGGAATATCTGGATTATAATTCATCATATGTTTTTGGGCATTCCTCGTCATATCCGAGTAAAGTCCTGCATCCATATCGAGCAAAAATTGAAGTTTATTTTTGAAACAGGTATAATCAATGATATTGGTATTACAAATATCGGAAAATGTGTGATCTAAAAAGGGATCGCCCGAATAGTTACAAAATAATACCTTTTTCCCCCAGCCGAATGCTTCAATTACTGCTGTTGAGTGAGTTGATAGTATCACTTCACTTTTACTCATGGCTTCATATGTAGAAAATAGTTCTCTATTTTGTTTAATTATTGTAATTTCATTACCGAATTTATTTAGAAAATAATCATACTCCTCTTGGGTTTCACTAGCTAATGCTATGCATAATCTTGAACCTGTTTCTTGAATAAATTGATTGATATAATCAATAATTATAACCATGGATTGTTTTAAATTGGGGAAAAGTAACCCCTCCATTAAAGCCTTCCGATACGGTGATACGAGACATAAGGTAAATTCATTTTTTGGCAAATGTCCTATAACCTTGTATCTATAGTGAGATCCTTTCAATGAACCAATGGGATAGTATGTTCCGATACAGGCATGATTTTTTTTATAAAAAGATATTTCGTGCTCTCCATAGACTATCAAATGTGTACTCGGATTTAATTTATTCATAAAGGATAATGCTAGTTCGTCTCTCTCAAGATCATATGGCGAATATTCTAAGGTGTCATTGAATACTCTATTTCCATTCTGTATCGCATAAAAAGTGGCTTGGGGGAATTTACTCGATAGCCAATAAAAAGTAGCGTTATTATCATTAAAGGTCAACACTACTTTTGGGTTAATGTACTGAATGCATGCAAGAGAATGCACACTGCTTTGCCCTGTATCTATCATCTCTTCCCGTGATAATAGATTGTTAAAAATTGAACTTATGAATATTTTCAGGATTTTAATTATGATTTGTGGGCTATAATAAACCACTTCTCCTCGGACAGGGAGTATTGTATGATCTATTCCATATAAGGTGTGTATACTGAGAATATCGATGTTCTCAGCATCCCAGATTAAAACATCTGATTTCTTTGGGTTTTTCAATGATATTTTCTTATCAATTAATAAATTTAATAAGTGAACTAATCTTTTCATAATTATTTTCCCTTTTTGTTTATATCATAAAATCTACAAATGATTACTGGTATTACATTGGATTTGTGGATATGTCAATTTACGGAAATTCTCAATTATAGTGCTCTGTAGAAATCCTAATTCAATAGGATTGTACTCATGACCGAAAGATCTAATATACATTGTCTCTTTATTTTGATGTGTCATTAAAAAAACAGGAACAAATTAAGAAATCTGCAAGCCGGGATATTAGGTTTATCCAGGTAGCGCTATCAATTATAATTAAGGTTCCCCATATCAACGTGTAATAATATATCAACGGAGTTTTTACATTGAGAGTACTGTTAGTGGGCCTAGGAAGTATTGGCAGACGACATTTGTCGAATATTAAAAAAAATGATCCAAGTGCAGAAATTATCGTATGGCATCTTCAATCAAAAAAAAATGAATTGAGGGAGAATATAAATGATGTTAATAAGGTCGCATATTCCTTTGACGAAGCAATTCGTGAAAAACCGGATGTTGCCTTCATTACCTGTCCATCATCACTACATATATCTATTGCAATAATGCTCGCCCAAGAAGGAATCGATTTATTTATCGAAAAACCGATCTCATCAAATTTAGTCGATGTTGAAAATTTTTTACGCATCGGAAAATCTCAAAAAATTGTCATAATGGTTGGATATAATATGAGATTTCACCGTCCACTACAACTATTGAAACAAAAAATCAGCGAAGGCGCAATTGGAAATCCCATTGGGATACATGCTGAAGTGGGACAATATCTGCCTGATTGGCGCCCGGGTAAGGATTATCGACAGTCAGTGAGCGCACAGAAAGAACTGGGTGGTGGTGCAGTATTAGAATTAAGTCATGAATTAGACTATGCCAGATGGCTTTTTGGAGAGGTAAAATCAGTTTCTGCACAGGTAGATCAGTTAAGTGATCTCGAAATTGATGTAGAAGATTCTGCAGATATCATTTTAAAATTTTCAAACAATGCAATTGGAAACATACATCTCGATATGGTTCAAAGATTCCCAACCCGATATTGCCATGTTGTAGGAAGTGAAGGTTTATTAAAATGGGATGGAACGACAGATTTGGTTACCATGTTCTCCACAAAAAATAATGAATGGTCAGTATTGCATCCCGGTGAAAAAATAGACCGTAATGAAATGTATTTAACAGAAATACAACATTTTTTTGAATGTGTAAATAGCCGTAAAGATCCATTAATTAACGGATTTGAAGGCAAACGAGTTTTGGAAATTGCACTTGCCGCATTGGAATCATCCAAAGAACAAAGGAATGTGATAGTATGACACAGAATATAGTAGGATTTATTTTTGCCAGGGGGGGATCTAAGGGGGTTCCGCGAAAAAATATCCGCCATTTAGCCGGAAAACCCCTCATAGCTTATGCCATCCAGACCGCTCTAAATAGCAAGTATATCAACAGGATTATTGTCTCTACCGATGATCATGAAATTGCAAAAATTGCCAAAGAGTATGGTGCAGATGTTCCGTTCATGAGGCCCTACGAACTTGCCGGGGATACATCTCCGGAATGGCTATCCTGGCAACATGCAATAAAAATGATAGAATGTGAAACAAATGAAAAAATTGACGTTTTTGTAAGCATTCCAACGACTGCTCCCCTCCGCTCAACTGAAGACATCGATGCTTGTATAACTAAACTCCTTAATAACGAAGCAGATATTGTAGTTACAATAAAAAAAGCAGAAAGAAGCCCGTACTTTAATATGGTGAGATGTGATGAAATGGGATATGCCCACCTCGTGATTCCGCTGGAAAAAGTAATGCACTGTCGACAGGACGCCCCTGCGGTATACGATATGACAACAGTCGCATATGCTGCCCGGCCCGAATTCGTTATGAATACAAAGAGTATTTTTGAGGGAAAGGTTTTGGCTGTCGAGATTCCTCCGGAACGGGCATTGGACATTGATACGGAACTTGATTTTGCAATCGCAGAATTTCTTATGAGAAAAAAAACAAATAAACACACCGGTGAATGAAATGAAATTAGTAAAAGAATTGATGGATTTGTCTGGCCGTGTAGCCATTGTTACCGGGGGTGCAGGACATATCGGTTCTGCAATCTGCGATGCATTAGCAGAAAATGGTGCTCGTATTGTCATTATTGATTGCAATAAGGAATCATGTAATGAAAAATGTGAACAGATCATGCGGGATTATGATGTGGACTCTCTTTCTATCGTTATGGATCTGACCGATGAAAAAAAACTGCGAGATATTCCAAAAATTGTCTTAAAAAAATTCGGGTCTCTTGATATTTTAGTGAATTGTGCAGCGCTTGTCGGTACTTCATCATTGAAAGGATGGGGAGTGAAATTTCAGGAGCAGGATGCTGATACGTGGAGGTTAGCACTTGAAGTAAATCTTACTGTTCCGTTTATTCTAACCCAAGCCTGTTCTCAAGCCCTGATCCAATCACGTCATGGTTCAATAATTAACATCAGTTCAATTTACGGTATACAAGGCCCGGATATGCATATCTATGATGGCACATCCATGGGGAATCCTGCAGCATATGCTGCGAGTAAGGGGGGACTTATTCAGCTGACGCGATGGCTGGCCACGGTACTAGCTCCGCATGTGCGTTCAAATGCTATAACCTTGGGAGGGGTTTACAGAAATCAAAATGAGTCATTTCATTCAAAATACGTGAAAAAAACCCCTTTGCAGCGAATGGCAATAGAGGAGGACATAAAAGGTGCTGCAATGTACCTTGCAAGTGATTTGTCATCTTATGTCACCGGTCATAATCTTGTTCTTGATGGCGGATTTACGGTTTGGTAAATCATTTTTTTATTATTCTCCTCTAAAAAATCTACAGTAACATAGGACTTACGCCGTTCAACTGTTTCGACAATTGAATTTTATTGACATTTCCAAAATAATAAAAATCCTGGATTGTCTAATCCTGATGCATCATCGTATTTTGCGTAACTCCTATAACAAAAAAATTCATCTCCCTGTTACATACCTTGTAATATTCTCCGTAATTCATCCTTATTCATAAGGGGCGCATCCTTTGATGAGAAACTGCCTTTTTTAGTCTTTTTAAAACCTTTAGTTATAGCAGGATCCAACGGATCTTCTAATGACAATGTATGAGGTATAATCAGAAACATGTCGTTTCGTTCGTATGTCCGTTCTGCTTCCTCTTCAGCCATGAGATCTTCATATAATTTCTCACCATTGCGCTTTCCAATAAATTCCAGAGAGATATCCTCCGGTTTATAACCGAACTCATGAGCAAATTTTTCGATTAACACTTGAGCAAGATCAATTATTCTAATAGCGGGCATCTTGAGAATAAAAATCTCCCTTCCTTTTGCGATTTCCCCGGCAGTCAGAATCAGGTTGACCGCAGCAGGGATATCCATAAAAAACCGGGTCATTTGTTTGTCAGTAATTGTTACAGGACCGCCCTTTTTAATTTGCTTTTTGAACAAGGGGATGACCGATCCTCTCGAATTTAATACATTCCCAAACCGGACACTTGAAAAAACGGTTCTATTATTTCCACTATAATAATTTGCGGATATTGTAAGACGCTCGGCAAGCAATTTTGTTGCGCCCATCACATTCGTGGGGCTCACTGCCTTATCCGTACTGATATTGATAACCTTCTCAACTCCATTTAATAACGCTGCTTCAAGAACATTTTGCGTTCCGAGGACATTGGTTTTGACCGCGTCGAATGGATTATATTCACAGAGGGGAACGTGTTTTAAGGCCGACGTATGAAATACGATATCAATTCCATCCATGGCCAGGGTAAGGCGATCCTTATCCCTTATATCTCCGATAAGGGTTCTGATTTTAATTGAACTCAATTCCTCTTCAAGATCGAACAAACCGGTTTCATTATTATCAAAAATCCTGATTATTGCAGGATCGAATGCCAGTAATTTTCTTACCAATTGACTTCCAATAGACCCCACACCACCTGTGACGAGGATCTTCTTGCCCTCATAATACTGTTTCATCCTCAATTACCCCCATAGAATTTCTCAATCTCATTAATGACATAATTAATTTCCCCTCGCGTAATTCCCGGGTAGAACGGCAGGCTGATGATCTCACTGGCAACCTGTTCGGTAACCGGCAAAATATCCTGGTATTTCAGGACATTTTTATAAAAATGAGTCTGGTGGACCGGGGAGAAATAGACTTTTGTCATAATTCCCTGTTTTTCCAGGTAATGTATCAGCTCATCCCGTTTTTCGACCAAAATAGAAAATAACTGGTAAACTGAGTGGTAGTGGAGAGGTGATTCGATAATTTTGCATACGGGTACCTTTTTCTGCAGTTGATCTCTGTAATACGAGGCATCTGCCCTGCGCATGGCAATGAGTGCATCAACTTTTTTCATCTGGGCCAACCCAAGCGCTGCGGTAATATTTGAGATCCTGAAGTTATATCCAAGTGAAATATAATCCATGGTTGCCGTAGTGGAGAAATAATCTGCAGTTTCAAGCCGGCCATGGGACCGAATCAGTTTCATCTTCTCATAGAGATCTCTTGAATCCGTAACCATTGCTCCGCTTTCTCCCGTGGTGATGATTTTGTTCTGGCAAAAACTCATCATTGCTGAATCGCCAAATGTACCGATCATCTTCCCATCAATATCCGCACCAAACGCCTCTGCTGCGTCTTCAATAAGAAGAATATCGTGTTCATCAGCAATCTCCCTGAGTTCCTTTATTTTACAGGGGCATCCACCATAGTGAACCGGAAGGATCGCACGGGTTTTTTTAGAAATTTTTTCTTCTACACTTTCCGGAGAGAGTCCGAATGTTTCTCGCTCGATATCCGCAAAGACCGGTTTAGCGCCGACAAACTGGGGTACATTGGCAGTAGCGATAAAGGTAAAGGAAGGAACAATCACTTCATCGTTGGGTTTTATACCATGGGCAAGGAGTGCTGCATGTAATGCGGAGGTCCCGGAATTAAACGTGAGGCAATATTTTGATCCTATGTATTCTGCAATTTTTTGTTCAAATTCCGAAATAAGCGGGCCAGCAGCCCAATTCATACCGGATCGTATTGCATTATTCACCAGTGATATGTCATCCTCATCCCAATACATTTTAAAGAGCGGTATTTTCCAATTCACTGTAAACACCTTCCATCTTCAGGAATTATTGACTGAATAAATAACCCATGACTCCGAATTATCCTGAATTAAATAAAGGTAGTAATTCCAAAACAAATTGGTACCTTTACGTAATTATATCATTTATTTGTTCTTTAATTCCTGCACTCAAAGAATACACCGGGTTATATTTCATCAGATTCTGTGCCTTGGAGATATTAAAAACAAAGTTTTTGGCCGGTTGAATCATACCTGAAATCGTTTCTGTTTTTCCTTTTCCAATCAATTTAATAACGGTATTTGCCAGATCCACCACTGAAGTAGGTGTCCCCGAACCAATGTTAAAATTATTATTCTTGGCTTTTGCGTGCGTTACAGCCAGAATATTCGCTGAAACTATATCCCCTACATAAATATAGTCATTGATATCCTTCCCTTCATTATTCAAAAGCAGGGGTTTATTATCAAGAGCATTTTTAATAAACCGGGAGATTACTCGGTAGGGGGGGAGTCCTGGTCCATAGACATACGAGTATCGTAAAATGGTCGAACATATTCCATAAGCCGACAGGTACTGCCTACAGTACTCCTCCCCCATCCATTTTGACACGCCGTAATTCGTATTGGGAAGTTTTGGGTGTTTTTCATCAACGGGGGTGTAGAGTGGATCACCAAATACTTCCATAGTTGAACTATATACCATCTGCTCTATATTTTTTTGCCGGCACAATTCAAGGACATTTTTTGTACCGATAGCGTTTATAGAAAAAAAGTTGGGATCTTTTGTATGATGGGGTGAATTCGTACTTCCGGCCATGTGAAATACGAGATCAATATCAATTTTTTTTAGTGAATTCTGCAACACACTGATATCAGTAATGTCAGCATTTACTGTTGTGATATGAGGGATTTTTTTCTGTCTTGAGATGACAAGTACATTACACGAGTGTAATAATTCATGGACCAGATGATTCCCGATAAAACCGGTTCCTCCTGTGATAAGGATTGTTTTTTCCCGTATCTTTTTCAGATCTGTTTTTTTTTCCTGAAACAACATAGAATTACCTAAAAGTAATCTATAGTCTGCGATTTTGATCGCTCAATTTTTCCCGTTTGTTTGAGATGGTTGTACTCATCAGACGAAGCATAG
The DNA here is from genome assembly GCA_041645435.1 of Methanoregula sp. Lineage (NCBI taxonomy): Archaea > Methanobacteriati > Methanobacteriota > Methanomicrobia > Methanomicrobiales > Methanoregulaceae > Methanoregula > Methanoregula sp. Next base: position 230,177 of record JBAZQB010000005.1, on the reverse strand, counting down.
ACTTCATTCATGTACCTCATCACAATACCATTTTTATGAGTCATTGGTTCTTTTTTATTATATAGGATATAGTTTATTACAGCTTCAGGCTCATTGAAATGATAAAAGGCCCTGATTCCTGTTGTGCCAGAAAACCTAGGGTTTATTTCAAAAGTAACCGGCCCCTTTTCCGTCAACCGCATCTGGATATTGGAGGGTCCAAACGGGTTATACTTTTTTGCAACCTCCTCAACTGCAGTCCTGATCTCATCAAATGAGTCAATGATACCACGGTAGGTATTCCCTCCTTTGATCTCCCGCTTCATCGTGAACGTACCTAAGAGATCCCCTTCGAACATTACAACACCTGAAGTGTATTCTTCGTCTTCCGGTATCAGGTATTCCTGGATAATGGGATTATTTACTCGTTTCACAAAGACTTCCAATTCTTCGCGGTTATTGACGATGTACACATCTTTTGATGCCGAACCTCCTCGTGGCTTAATGAGCACGGGAAACCCTGTTTTTTCAATAATTTCGTTTCGGTTTTCAGGAAGGACTGATTCCGGATAGGCCAAACCACAACTCTTTAAAAACAGATATGTCTCCCATTTATCGTTTCCAATTTTAATTTTTTCTGGAGAACTTATCACCACTTTCGCATCAGTTTCCTTTTCGATACGGGTTTTATTCTCGGCAAAAACAGGAAGTTCCGGATCCGAACCTACAAAAACTATGTCAATTTTTTCACGGTTGCATATTTTTATTATTACATCGACATATCCTGCGTTGTTTGCAGCAGGAACAATATACCCTTGGTCTCCACGATAAATGCCTACACCCATCGGGTGCATATCTGTTGTAATAATTCTCAATGAAAGCCGGGATAGTTTAAGAGCCTTAAAAATACTTTGACCAACTCCCCCGCCAGTTCCTGTAATAAGAACGTTAATCATGATATCCCGTTTCAATTATCTTTTTCATAAACTGGATAATATTACCCAGTTCGTCTTTATTATGAGCATCCGAACCCAGAGAAATGAGTGGATTCATTCGTAAGAATGGTTCTGCATTAAGACTAATATCTTTGAGATATGAACTATTTATCTCGATTGCTTTATCGTACCTGTTTACAAGCTCGATCAGTTCCTCCATTACTCCTGTCGGAACATTTTTCCTGAATTTCCGTATGAACATGCCCCCGGGATGAGCAAGAACATCTACATCAGGATTTTTAAGGATCGCTTTTGCGAGTCCGAATTCGGTTTTTGCGAACTCTTCTTCTGCCAGATGATAATTTGAAACTGTAGGAACGTTGTCAAATCCCGGAAAACGGTGGACTGATCCCAGCACCAGTTCGGCGGTATCGAGCATCTCATCCGATGCATCAAGATCTCCATCGCTGTTGAGGACTTTTGCCTCGATACCATGAAAAATAATGATTTTATGCTTATACACTTCGCGTAAGGCTTCTATTTTTTCAATGAACTCCGGATACCATTCAGACGTTTTACGGACATGTTCTGTAAAGGCAATTTCCTGTAATCCACGGTTAATGCCGGTCTGGATGAATTCCTCGATCGATGAAGTGCCATCGGTAATTGTGGTATGAATGTGAAAGTCCCAGAGTGGAATTTCCTTGTTGATCTCATTAAATCTCAATAACCGCGGCTTCATGAACTCACAATTTGCGTTAGTATCTCAGTTGTTTCTGCAATAATCTCTTGTCAATAACCACTGATGCCAGAACATTAGCGATTTTTAATGCAGCATCTCCATTATCATAGGGATTTTTACTCTTTTGTATAAGGCTCCTGAATTTTTCATCAAAAAGGGCTTTTTTTATTGCCTGCAGGATCTTTTGGCTGTCGCAACCGACATCAAGCACATTTTTACCCCTTTCCCGCCCTGCCTGCCGTGAACCGATATTGATCACCGGGAGATGGTATGAGGGGGCCTCAACTATACCGCTGCTAGAATTTCCAACCATTGCCCCCGCATATTTCATAAGACTGAAGAAATCCTTTGATGGGATTGATTTAAATGTCCGGATATTTGGATTTGCAGCATATTCCTCAATTACGTTGATCATCTGCAATCCCCCGACATCGGCATTTGGGTAAACCAAGATTGTCTGGATGTCAAGATCGGCAATAGCAGATAGTGTTTTCCGGATCTGTTCGGAAGCTGCATCAGATTCAAGAGTAACCGGGTGCTGGATCATGAGGATATATGGGCGGCTCAGATCCAAATTATATTTTTTTGCAAGCTCATTTTTTGTTGCTAACTCTTGATGGAGCATGTGGTAAACACCGGGAGAACCTACCATATGGATGCGCCAGCGATCTTCACCCATCTTAAAAATCCGTTCGGCACTTTTGGGGGTATATGGGAAATGAATCTGTGCCAGTTTTGTAATTGAATGCCGGATATGTTCATCAATTGTCGAAGTGACGTCGCCACCGCTTACATGTGCGAGAGGTATGGACATATATGAGGCAATAATCGCACCTGCAAGCATCTCTGCCCTGTCTCCTGCAACAAGAATAATATCCGGTTTAATCTGTCGAATAATGTGAGGAGTTTTTTGGAAGAACGATGCCATAAATTTTAGGACGGATTCTGGCGTGTTATCAAACACAGCTTCAATCTCATGAACCCTGAATGAGTTTTGTGTAATCTCTTCACCGGTGAACCCAAAATCCTGCATCAGGTGCATTCCAGTAATAATAATTTCGATCTCAAGATCCGAATGGGTTTGAATCTTTTTCAGAACCGGTTCCATGAATCCATAATCCGCCCGGGTTCCTGATATGTAGAGGATTTTTCGTTTCATTCAACCATGTCCCATGTCAGAAGCGTGTCCTTGTGAATCAAGATTTTTGCTATTCTCCCCTCAATATCCGGATAATATTGTGGTGATATTCCCGTTCCCGGACGCTTACAAGCAATCATATCTGCCGTAATGCTACATCCTTTGGGAATTGAGGCTGTGGAAACGACGCTCCTTCTTGCCACAAGTTTGATTTTTTCTTCTTCGAGAGAGAGTCTTTTGATTCCATCCCCACGAGCAGATTCAATCTGCCGGATACCCTGAACAAGTTCTTTTAATTCATCCTCTTGAAGAGATGCTGCATGATCAGGTCCGGGGAGTGTTTTATCCAAGGTAAAGTGTTTTTCGATAATTGTTGCTCCCATAGCAACTGCAGCAAAGGATGCTATTGTTCCAGGAGAATGGTCGGAAAAACCGACAGGAAGCTTAAATGATGATCTCAGGGTGTGGATCACATTAAGATTCAGGTCGTGATATTGTGCCGGATAACTTGTCACACAATGGAGGAGTGCAATCTGGTTTTTGCCATTTCTACCGAATATAGAAATGGCCTGCTCAATCTCTCCTAGATTCGCCATTCCTGTTGATATGATTACCGGTTTATGTTTCAGAGCAATATGTTTCAATAATGGAATATTCGTTATTTCTCCTGAGGGTATCTTGAATGCGGGGATGTTGAGATTGTCAAGAAGATCTACACTGGAATGATCGAAAGGTGTTGATAAAAAAAAGATTTTTTTTTTCTCTGCGTACCGGGCCAATAACCGGAACTCATTATCGGAAAGTTCAAATTTTTTAATCATATCCAGTTGAGTTTCACCAATAGGCGTGTTTTCTTTCTGGTATTCTGCTTTTGAAGCGTGGGGTATAACCACAGAATCTGAATGAAATGTCTGAAATTTGACTGCATCTGCACCGGCATTATGTGCTGTATCGATCATTTTCTTTGCAAGCCTGAAATCTCCATTATGATTAACCCCGGCTTCCGCTATAATAAAACACGGATTTTTATCTCCAATTTTTTTATTACCGATCCTAAAAGGAATTATTACTCCCCCGTTTCACTATGTATCTATAATTTGAACACATAAACCTTCATGGAAAACATTTTTTTTATTTATGTGCCTTTTTATAAATAAGAATAATTATCACAAGGGGGTCATAGGGAATATATTTTCAGGAGCAATATTATGAAGGGCTTTGATATCCCGTGAAATTTCTGAATAAAATGTTAACGCTGCGATGATAACGGTCTTCATCTCATGATATTGATTATCATCACTTGAAATAATCTGTTTATCAAAAACTGGCAAGAATTTTCCTGTCTTATTGGTGTCACCATCAAACAAAAAAATTCCATTACTCTCATAAAGGGGCCTTAAAAACAAGATATTATTCAGCGCCACACAACATCCATGGATTGCGATCGGACCTTTAGGTCTCCTTTCGGAAAGCAGATTGCTAAAAAAAACTAGATTATCCTCGAGGTGTTCTCCAAAGCACTTCAGAAGGTTTTCTGGTTCTTTCAAGGGGTCATATTCCATTTCCTGATAACGGTTTACCGATTTTGACGGTCGTGCAAGAACAAATAACGTATCCTCACAGCTATGGATTTTTTCAATCTCAAATCCATGAGTGCATAAAAGAAATTTCAATGATTCCGGGGTAAAATACGACATATGCTCATGTACGCAGATTCCCAGATCCCCGGTTTTAAAACCCCTGTAGCAATCAGGAAGGATGATAAAAAAATGGCCCTCAACGGGTAATAAAAACCTCCGCACATCATTAAGATATTGTGATAAATCCGGAATGTGCTCAATATTATTTATTGAAACAATGAGATCAAATGTTTTTTTGTGTGATGAAATAGCGTCATAAGAAAAGTAATCGTTACAGACCGTGATTTTGGGGTTTTTACATGAGGTATGGAGGGCTGGATCGCAAGCGTAAAAACTCCGGGCATCCAGTTCGTTGATTAACCGATTACCTATGTAAAGAGTTCCCGATCCGATTTCAAGAACATCTTTTTGATCAAGGTCACCCACCCAGTTTTTCAAAAAATTAAAATAAAATGCTCCGAGGCGATTGCCCCACGCAGAGGTCCCCGGAGGGGATGAAATAAAAGTATACGTAGCTTTTCCATAATTATCAGAGATTTGGGTAACTTCCTTTTCAGGAAGTTTTAGCCGGATTATTCCCAGTTCGGTAGTGAAAATAAAAGGTAATGTCTCAAAGCCAGGTTTATTCTGGACACCTTTCCATACTGGTAATTCTCCGACAAACAAATCCATAAGACTGATCCAATAGATTTCAATATATGCAATTAAATTACTTTGCAAGAAAGGAGTCACTCTTTGCCCAAGGGGGAATCGGAAAAAAGTGGCATTAGATACTGTGTTGCATATAAATAAGATCGCGCTCCTCTCCGCTTCGGTTTATCCATTTGTGAGGACAAAAAATCTTTATCGTAATACTGGAGCGATGAAGATCGTTTTTTTCTTGGATGAAGCGAGCGTTCGGGTAAACCATTCGAGCCAGTCCTCTCGAAAGCATAATTTGCGAAGTCCGGATAAAATTTCTGTTCTATCATAAAATCATTAAGCAGGATAAAGGGATTGATTGGTTGATTGTTCTGAACGCGAAATGGTGATGAAACAGTGCATCCCACTTCTGCGATTTGTTCAACACAGCATGATATATTAATTTCAAAACTCTTATATTATGCACGATGTGGGGTGTAAAATGAAAATACGCGTTATTGCACGTCTTGACGTAAAACCGCCATATGTTGTAAAGCCTGTCCATTTTGAAGGATTACGTAAAATGGGCAAACCTGAAGAAATGGCCCTCAAATATTATACTCAAGGCGCTGATGAAATCATCTATATCGATATTGTTTCAAGTTTATATCGCAGACCTATACTGTCGAAAATAATTTTAGCTACTGCAAAAAATCTTTTTATCCCGTTTGCAGCCGGGGGAGGGGTTAAAACAATCGAGGATTTTTCCCTTTTGCTTCACAACGGTGTAGATAAAGTTGTAATTAATACTTACGCTCTTCAGGAAGACCCGAAGATAATTGAACGAGCTGCCAAGGTTTTTGGATCACAAGCAGTTGTGGTCCAAGTTGAAGCGAAAAAATGGCAGGACTGGTGGGAGTGCTATAGTGATTGCGGACGTATCCGTAGTAGTAAGGATGTGTTTGAGTGGGTAAAAACCGCAGAGGATCTTGGTGCGGGTGAAATTATCCTCAGTTCCGTGGACCGAGATGGAAGAAAAGCCGGATTTGACATTGAATTAATTAAGGAAGTTGTATCTGAGCTGACGATACCGGTGATAGCAGCAAGCGGAGCCGGGTCCCTTAATGACATTAAAAAGATGATTCAAACTGCGAAACCTGACGCAGTCGCAATTGGTTCACTACTTCATTACAATATAACCACCATCAATGAAATCAAGGAATATCTTCATAACAATGGAATCAAGGTGGCAATATGAAGCCGGTTGTGGGATTGCTGGATTATGGACGATCGGGGAATCAGGCTAGTGTGAAAAATGCTTTAGAAGTATCCGGAGCCTCAGTTAATATTATCTGTAATGGATCCGATTTTGACCATATAGATAAAATAGTTCTTCCCGGGGTAGGGAATTTCAGGGATGCGATGGAACATATCCATCCCTTGCAGGATGTTCTTGTTGAAAATATCCGATCAAAACCGACATTAGGAATTTGTCTGGGCATGCAGATTCTCTGCAAACTTGGGTTTGAGGGGGGCGAGACACGGGGACTTGGAATTATCGACGCTGAAGTAAAAAAGATGGAGGTCAAGGGAAAAGTGCCTCATCTTGGATGGGGGAATCTTGAGATATTGAAATCTTCACCATTACTCGACGGGTTGACCACCCATGACAATTTTTATTTCATGCACTCATATGAAGTCGTAAATTTTACAGATGTTATAGCACTTACGAATTATTGTGATCATAAATATGTATCGCTTATACAGAAGGGCTCTGTATTTGGGGTCCAGTTCCATCCAGAAAAAAGTCGCAATTCCGGAATCCGGTTGATAAAAAATTTTCTTTCTCTGTAGGTAGTGGAAATGACAGACAATTTGGGGATGTATGGTTTACCACTTGAGGTAAAATTCTGTAAAAAGTGCACGATGAGCAATCAGAGGCCGTCATCATCGATAGAATTTAAGAATAAACCCGGGGATAAGAAGAGGCCGATCGCATTTGATGATGATGGCGTTTGCGAAGCCTGCCGGTACGCAGTGAAGAAAAAGACCATCGATTTTGAAAAACGCGAGCAGGATCTCCAGGAGCTCTGCGACAGGTTCCGGAGAAACGACGGGCGCTATGATGTGGTGGTCCCGGGGAGCGGCGGCAAAGACAGTGTCATGGCAGCGCACATGCTGAAGCACAAATACAACATGCACCCGATCCTCATTACATGGCCGCCCCATCTGTATACCCGGGTGGGAAGAAGGAACTTTGATGCATGGCTGAATTCCGGTTATGCCAATTATTCCTACTGGCCCAACCAAAAAGTACATCGTCTTTTGACAAAACTAGCCTTTGAGAACCTCGTTCACCCGTTCCAGCCCTTCATTATCGGGCAAAAGAACCTGGCACCGAAATTATCGATCCAGCTGGATGTCCCGCTGGTGGTTTTCGGTGAAAACGAAGCAGAATATGGAAATCCCACGGTTGACAACCAGAGTGCAAAACGGGATTCTTCCTATTTTTCCATGGAGTACGAACTCGATCAGATATACCTTGGCGGTGTCAATGCCAAAGACCTGATGAAGCAATACCAGTTATCCCTCTCGGATCTCGAAGCATACCTCCCCGTTGAACCCTCGCGGCTGGACACGGTTGGAACTGAAGTCCATTATCTGGGATATTATATCCCATGGCACCCTCAGGAAACCTATTATTATTCAGTTGAAAATAGCGACTTTTTACCGAATGATTTCAGAACTGAAGGAAGTTACAGTAAATATAGTTCCATTGACGATAAGATTGACTGGCTCCACTATTATACGGCGTACATAAAATTCGGGATTGGGAGAGCTACCTATGACTCATGCCAGGAGATCCGGAATGGCGACATCACCCGTGATGACGGGGTCCGCCTGGTAAAGCGGTTCGATGGGGAGTTCCCCCGGTTGTACCTTAATGACTGTCTGAACTACATGGGAATTGACGAGAAACGGTTCACTGAAATTATAGACCAGGCACGACCCCCGCATATCTGGAACCATAAAAACGGCAAATGGGAACTGAAGAATAAGATCTGGGAAACACAATCATAAAAATAATTATTTTTTATAATGCCGTGCCCCACGAAAGGAATTCTCTCCTTTGAAGTACAACCGGTAAAAATCATCGATTAACTTATTTGCCGCAGCCATATCCTTTGAGGTATGTTCGTAATAATCGAGTATCAGGTCCTTATTCGCTGCGAACAGTAGTTCGTAAAATTTTTGTTCGGGAATTTCCGTAAAATTAACCAGTAACAGATCCGAATTCTTGAATCTTTTAAAGAAATCATCAGGGCCATCGAGCAAACCTCTCTTGATCGCCTCATAGTAGAGATCACATCCGGGATACGGGGTTACCGGCCGTATGGTACGTATGTAATCGTAGGTGGTATATTTTTTTATCAGCGCGGTGTTGTTCTTCAGGGACTCTGCTGTATCCCCGATATTTCCCCATATGAAGTTTAATCCAAGTCCGATTTTTTCACTCTTTGCGATTTCAGCGGCCCGTATATTTTCTTCCACAGTTGTGTGCTTATTCATTAGATCGAGAACCTTTTGGTCGGAGGATTCCATGCCGAAATTCAGGAACTGGCATCCGGTCTCTTTCAAACACTGGGTAACTTCTTTATCAAAGACATCAACCCGGGCATTGCAGATAAACTTTATTTTTATGCCGGTTTTTTCCAGTTCATCCTTGAATTCAAAGATCCGCTTTTTGGGATAGACGAACAGCTCATCATTCATCAGGAAATAATTGATGCCATACCGCTCATTCAGCAGCTCGATCTCCTGGACGACATTTTTTACGCTTCTGAACCGGATCCCCTTTTCCATGCGGTAACAGAAATTGCACCGGTTGATGCAGCCCCGGCTCGTGAGCATTCCAAAACATCGGTCCGTAGATTTATATCTGAATAATTTTAGGCCTTTAATATACTGTTCTATCGGGAATAAAGACCATTCGGGGAAGGGTATTGAATCCAGATTGTGTACTGGTTTTCGCCGCTGGGTGTTTTTCACAATCCCCTCATCCATATAAGCGATACCATGTATTTTTGCAGGATCTCCCTGTTCCAGTTTACATTTCAACAACTCGGGGAGTGACTCCTCCCCCTCTCCTAAAACGATGACATCTGCATGGGTTTGCTCCAGAACATATTCCGGGATGGGTGTCGGGCCATGTCCTCCTAAAACCAGCCATGCGGATTTTTTGTGTTTATTGATACATGTACAGAGATCCAGAACGGTTTCTTTGAACCGGGCTGCCAGAAAACCGACGCAGATTAAATCATAATCATTCTTTTTAAGAAATTCTGATAATTCTGCATTTGTGTAATGGAATATATCCTGGCAATATACATCGACATCGACATTTTTTTTCTTGAGAACTGCTGCCAGATATCCAATACCCAATGGAAAATGATTGTCTTCCTGATACAAATCATGGATTATGAATAATACTTTACCATTATGGATCATGAATTTTGGCACCTCGTATGAAAAAGATTTACTGAATGAAAACGTTTGGTAATTATTTATTTTTCTATTATGTGTATTTATAATGCGTTAAGTCCGCTTGACCAGCTGGCAGCACGAGCTCTCGAAAAAGTGGGGAAAGTACGGATCTTCGATGAGGATTGCCGAAATGCTATAGGGTGATCTCCACGACTTCTGAAAGAGTTCCTATTATTAGCGGAGGCTTTCAACCGTCGCCTTGCCCAGCGAAGCCCCGACGAGGCGGCTGATAGTGACCCTCAAGGGATGGGGGGACCTCGTGCACTGAAAGCGTGCGGGGGCGGGGGTCTTGGCTCATATAGACTAATTGATACTTTGTGTATTTGGGATGATTTGAATGAATAGGGTCACCTCACTGAAGTAATTTAGAATTCATCCTAAATTAAAGCGATATCATCGGCTTTGTTGGAATTTTATTTCCTCTCTCCGGGATAAAGAAAACATTGAGATTTACAAAAAAGGTTATGATGAAAAAACTGCTCTGTAATTGGAGTTAGGCAAAATACGATGATGCATCAGGATTTGACAATCCAGGATTTTTATTATTTTGGAAATGTCAATAAAAATCAATTGTCGAAACGGTTGAACTGCGTAAGTCCTACTCGATAAAAAACCGTGTAGAAAAGTTGTCAAAATCCAAACGCAAAGGAATTTATGTTTTTGCAATTAACGAAACGACGGACAGTCCAGAGAAGAAAACAGAAATACATAAACAAATCGCACAACTTGAAAGTCAAGGAGGAAAACCGTTGTTGATATCAATCAGAACGATGACAAGACCTAATAATCTTGAGACGGTGTAGTTATGAATGATTGCTTGTTGAGTGGATCTGGCTAAAGCATGTCAGCAACTTTGTTTCATGATCTCAGTTATCGTCGGGCGATCAATGAGCAGTATCTTTTTCGATGAGTTTAAATGTCATTGATTATATGGATAAAATAGATATAAGTCGGGGTTGCAGAATTTACTGTTTAATTTTTACACTACCAATAAAAAGAATAGTAACTGGAGATTTTAGATGAAAAATAAAGAGAAAAAAGTCATTTTGGGTTATCTCAATCATCGCACAATTGGAAGGCAAAACACATTCATGCCATTAGGTATTGGACTTATTGCCGCGTATTCTCAATCGCGTTTTGAAAATGATATAAATATTCAGTTATTTGATGATTCAAATGCGATTTTTAAAGAAATTCCACGTATTCAACCAGATGTTGTTGGGTTAACTAATTTTTGTTGGAATAGTGAAATAAACCGGTTAGTGTTTAAAAAAGCGAAAAAAATTAATCCGTCAGTTGTTTGTATTGCTGGGGGGCCTGAATTTCCCACCGATTTAAAAGAGTGTAAAGAATATTTGGTTAATCGACCAGAAATAGATTTTTATTGTTATGGAGAAGGTGAGATTGCTTTTTCTAATTTATTAGAGAAAATTCTCGAGAATGTCTCGCTGGATCTATTAAAAAGCGTCCCCCATGAAAATATGATGTCAATCAATCCTTCAAATGGGGAACTTGTAAAAGGAAATTATGAACAAATACAAGATTTGAATATCGTCCCTTCGCCTTATATTGCTGGTATAATGGATCAATGGTTCACAGGAGAGTATTCCCCCTCTATACAAACAACGAGAGGTTGCCCTTTTAAGTGTGCATACTGTTGGGAAGGAAACCAAACCGAAAAAGACCAAAAGAAACTGAAAACCTATGATCTTGAACGAATAAAACGGGAACTGGAATATATTGCGGTCCGTATGCAAAAAAATCCATTCGTGCTTCTTTCAATTGTCGATTCGAATTTTGGTATGTATGAACGCGATGAAGAAATTGCGGAATATATTCGTGGATTATGGAAAAAATATGACTGGCCTAATGCTTTTGATATAACCCTAGGAAAAACTAACTATGACAGGATCTTGAGAGTGTCTGAAAAATTAAATAAGAGGATTCAGGTTTCCTGTTCATTACAATCAATGAATCTAAAAACACTGGCTGCAATTAAACGAAAAAACATTCCCCACGACGTTTATGTAAACCTCCAAACCGAAATAAAAAAGCGAGGGATGGTGTCAGGAACTGAACTAATTGTCCCCCTCCCTTATGAGACAAAAGAATCCTTTATTGAGGGGATGAAATTTGTTCTCAATAACGATGTTAAGCTGGTACCATATACCCTTATGTTATTGAAAGGGACGGACATTGCATCCCAAGAGACTAGAAATAAACATCAGATGGTTACAAAATTCAGACTGATACCACATCAATTTGGAGAATATGACCGGCAGAAATGCTTTGAAATTGAGGAGGTCTGTGTCGGGACTGATACAATAACATTTGAGGAATATTGTGAAATACGGGGTTTATGTTTTATCATGGCGCTCTATTCCCTTAAGCAATATGATGTAGTATTCCGTCTAATCACCGAATCCGGTGCTTTAATGTCTGATTCCCTCCTATGCCTCTGGGATTTGATAAAGAGCGGTAAAACTGGATTATCTGATCTGTATTTCCAATATTTAGGAGAAGTGAAATCAGAATTGTGGGAAAGTCCTGAAGATATTAAAGCTTTTTATTCAAAGGAAGAAAATTATAAAAAACTCCTTACTGGTGAACTTGGAGGGAACCTCATTCGGAAATATTCCATTAAAGCAATTCTCGAAAAATTTCATGAATCTTTGGACCTAGCATTCCATACACTTCCCATTATTACAAATCATCCGCTGACGGATGAAATGGATGAGGCAGTTGGTTCAGCAGTGGAATGGATGATTGCAACGAGAAATATCGGCGGTATTCTTAATAATGAAGATAAATGGAAATCTGAAGAACTAATTAACCTTCCGTTTGATGTTAATCAATGGTATGAGGCAGGATCGGACTCAAAACCGCTGGTAACTTATAAAAGGAAGATCAAGTATCAAATCTTTTATAACTCTACAAGAATGGATAATATCTTTATCCAAGTGAAAAAAATCTGGGGTACGGATAATACATTCGCGATTGGCAAACTGCTGAACAACTACCCGGTGCAGGATCTCTGGAAAATATGCAAACCTGCATCATGACTCAAGCAATGATTCTTTACTACTTTTTGTGGGTATAGCCTCTAAATCGTCCATTTCGAAAACATTTTTTTACGGCATATCTCATGCCAGACGGGTGAAACTATGTAGCGCATGAAAAGAACCCCGGCAATGATGGAAGGCATTGTTGATCATAAGATCACTTAGTCAATTTTTTGCATTCAACAATTAAGTATGTCCAGTTAGGACAATGCCCGATGCCAAAATGTCTATACAACCATAATTTATACTTTTAAATAAAAAACATATCAATGAATTGTAGTGTCGAACGCATCATCGTAATTATTGAATCGCCCCTTAATAAAAGAGATTATGAGCGATTTGGCATTCAAACCCTTTTAAGTGAAGGTTTTAAAGTGGAAGTCTGGGATATTACACCCTACATGCGTGGAACCGCTTATAAGACACTGGTAATCAATGAACCAATCAATTGCTCAGGATTGCGTCAATTTGAAAAGAAACGCGACATTATTCAATCTTTATCGACATTAGACGAAAATTGTTTGGTGATATTTTTTTATAGTTACAATATTAAAACGCTTTTCATATATCATACACTTTCAAAAAAGAATATTAAATATTTCGTGCAACAACTATGTCTATATCCCCTTCCGGTTAAATCTCGGGGAAATAACCCACCTTCATTGAAACAAATGTTGAAAAAAATCTCACTATTACTTGTGAGAGGAGACATCTACCGAAATTATTTCAACGCAATCTTATTAAAATATTATAAGATATTTGGCATCAAATCCGCAACCATTGTAGCCTTATCAGGGACAAAAGCAACTGATCAATTCGATTATCCAATCGATAACAATACGAAGTTATTATGGTTACATCAACTTGATTATGATATTTATTTGCAACAACTTCAGGAAGAGGACAGATATCCCGGAAAATATGCAGTTTTTCTCGATGAATACCTCCCATTTCATCCAGATTATAATTATTTAGGGATTGATCATCCCATTTCAGCAGATGAATATTATCCAAAACTCTGTAAATTCTTTGATTTCTTGGAAAAGAAATTTGATTTATCCGTAATTATTGCCGCTCACCCCCGATCAAATTATGATACTGCCGATGATTATTTTGGTGGCAGAACAATAATCCGGGGAAATACCGCTCGACTTGTAAAGAGCTCAAAGTTTGTCATTGCCCATGATAGCTTGTCCATCAATTTCGCAGTATTATATCAGAAATCTATTATCTTCATCACTACTGACGAAATAGCCAAGAGATCTCCAAAAACAGTATTCTTTGCAGTAGCTATCGATACTTGTGCATCCGAATTCAGAAAAAAACCAGTTAATATCGATAATCTTTCCAATATAAATTGGGAAGATGAGATGAAAATCGATTATGCTGTATATCATGATTATAAGAATTCATACATAAAAAAAGAAGGAACACCAGAGCTCCCTTTCTGGGTATTTTTTTCCCATTATATCAAGGAAAATTTTTAACTGCATTTGAATTTTTAATGAATTATCGGCTCTGTTGTACGGTCCTGAAATAATTTCTCATAGATCTTTGCTTGAGAGAACTTGAACGTTTCATCAGCTCACCAACCAAACACTCTTGATACCAATACCGAGGATAGCCTCTTGAGGCAATATTCCCCAGAACGCTAGTTCTGGAGATTCGAGATGATCGAAATCCAGACTACCTGACGTCGGTTATTGTACCAGACAATAAATTCATCGAGAGAATTGAACTCGTATCGGAACCGTTTGTATGCATGGAACCATTTTTGGATCTTTGCTATCACTACGGAGGATTCTGTCTTTTCCTTCTGACGGATTATCCACCGTATCTTCTTCCGGTCAACTTCATTGTTGAGCTTGTTTTCGGCTCTACTTCTGATGTAGGAAATACTTTCGGGACTCTACAACTTCTTCAGGATAATCCGGATCTATTTCAGAGTAACCACCAAGTGAATTTGTGTGTTAGGATAGAAACTCTGGCACGCTATTTTTAATTTCCACAGCCGCAATAACCGGAACGCCATCAATATGTTCAATCATAAAAGGATAAATATGAAGCCGAAAGGACCCTTTAATCTGGAAATCCGAAAGATTGAGGTCCTCTAACAAAAGAATCGATTTTTCCTCACAAAGAAATTTCCGGTGACATGCATGTCCTTCAGCCCGATGAAGAACAGAAGACACCGAAATCTGGTCAATCCCAAAAAGACGCAAGTGAGGGCAATTTTCCCGGAGGAATGCCGGAACTTCCGGTGAGACCCATGGATGATCATTACTATACCGTTCAGGATCATCAGATCGTATTGTATGCCAGCCGGTCCTGATCAGGATTGCCTCTGCATCTTGCACCTGAGAGATACTTCCTGCCAGATTACTTACGGTGATCTCTTCACTATCCCGTTTGGGCACATTGATACAATACGCAGGAAAAAACGTGGTATCCAATGTGAGACAATCTGCAATGGTTTTCCCCTGCTTACAGAAATGACGGGGTGCGTCTATATGCGTTCCGGAATGGGTCGAAAAGGTGATCGCACTGGTATTCGCACTGTCCCCGAGTTCCATAGATCGGAGGGAGGAGATGACCGGTGCCGGAGTGTTCGGGTAGAGCGGGGTCTTTGCAGTGAGCGGATATGAGATAGAAATGATCATTGGTGCACCTCAATATATCGCGCGAGTTCATGCAGGTCAGGAATTACTGCTTCAACACCGATTAATCCGGAAAATCGGTTTTCGTCTCCTTTCTTAACCCTGCCGATAAAGAGAACCCCCGCTGCCCGTGCTGCCTCAAAGTCATTTTTTGCATCCCCAACAAATATTACGGATTCTGGTGGAGATACGGTGAGTTTTACAATCTCATTGATGCATTCTGATTTTTTTCGTGGTGCTCCGAACACCATTCTGAAGTAATGAGACATTTTCCTTTCACGGATAATCTGTATGAGCTCCTCTTCTGGGGTAGCGGAGACAACATATAAGGGAATTTTCGTATGATAAGTTTCCAGGAATTCGTGCGCCCCGGGAACAAAGGGTGCTTTGATCACTTCTTTGAAAACGATCGCTGCAAATTTTTCTGAAAGTTCTTCGAATTTCTTCTGTGTGAGGTCTTCTTGCAGGATATTTTTATAGATATGCTGAAACTTGTCAAACCGGGACATACCCCCATTATCTTTGTGGAACTGCACTATATCGTCAACATGCTCCGGGACAAAGGAGAAGAGTACTCGAAATGCCTCGGTTTTAACTGAAACGGATTCGAGAATAACGCCATCAAAATCGAGGATTATGGTTTTAAGTACCATGATCACCTTTTTATTGCACTAAGTCTCATGTGAAAAAACAGGTTTGTTTTTTGTAAAAAAAAACTGAAACTGTTTTTTAATTGTTTTGTCACCAGATTCAATTTTTTTAATAGATGGATCGCTAATAATATTAAGTTGCGTTTTACCGATATTCATATCAATTTCCCCGGGAGTGGTTATCTCGCAGATTGAAAATCTTGGATTCTCTAATATACAAGATATATGACAAAGGTGTAAAAAAATTGATATGATCTGGTGTCGATATATGAATACTTTAGTACGGTATTTTTTATGACTATTGGAAAGATATTATTTGAATTTCAAATTTCTGCAATAAAATTTTCTTCTTGGTTATTGGGGAGAGGAAATAAAACCACAATCCTATCCAATTTGGTTGAACAATTAATTCCATTATATTCTCAACATACAAACTATGAGGATATCATTTTCTATTGTTTTGGAGAATTACCCCTTTGGCGTGCAGAAACGTTATTGACGAAAGAACCCGAAACAATCGAATGGATCGATTCTTTTAAAACGGGAGAAATATTGTGGGATATTGGTGCGAACATCGGTTGTTATTCTCTATATGCCGCAAAAAAAGGAAATTCCGTTCTTGCATTTGAACCATCATCTGCCAATTATTTCCTACTCCAGAAAAATATTGAATATAACAAATTGGATAAAAAGATTCAGGCATTCTGTTTAGCATTCAGTGATGTTTCAGAAACGGGATACCTGAATATGTCATCAATACAAATGGGTGGTGCGATCAATAATTTTGGGCATGTCACTAAAACAGTTGAATGCGCTGATGAATCGTATGATGTAAAATTTTCTCAAGGTATGATCAGTTTTTCGATTGATGAATTCATCAAGTATTACCACATCCCCCCACCAAATCATATTAAGATCGATGTTGATGGAATCGAGAATAAAATCGTTCGCGGTGCAAAACACACGCTTAAGGATAAAAATCTAAAGAGTCTGCTTATTGAACTGGACTTTAACCACCAAGAATATAATACAGAGATTATCGGAATTCTCAATGAGTCTGGATTTACATTAATCTCTAAAAATCATTCCCCAATGTTCGATTCAGGTAAATTTTCTTCGATTTATAATTGTATATTTGCCAAGAAATAATTTTTTCAAGATCAAAAGCATTGCATAGAGACATTCCAAATTAATTAAGAGTACAGGTGTGTTTTTAATCGGATGACAGATGACCGAATAAACATAATCTTGGGTTTGTTGGAGAATTTATGCAACACAGCAACATTCCGCAAAATTAGATATATTTCTGAAATTGGGCAAAAATTTTTACCACTCGGATATTATTTCCCTTTTCTCACCACCGGAATATATTTATCGTCACATTCAAGAAATAATGGAGATTGAAAAATGCAAAATTTCAGGGTTTTACTCGTATATCCTAATATGCAGATGGTCAATCTGCTCCCCAGTAACATATCGATCCTTTCTGCCTGTTTAAAAAAATCGGGTTATATTGTTGATCTGTTCGATACTACACTCTATAAAACTGAGGAAATAAGTGTTGATGACAAACGGGTTGAATATCTCCAGCTTCGCCCATTTGATTATTCCAAGTTCGGCATACGGTACAAAGAATCAGATGTTTATGAGGATTTTGTTCGTAAGGTCAAGACGTTCAAACCGGATCTAATAGCAATCACTATTGTTGAGGATACGTTTGATCTGGCCATAAACCTCCTTAAAATGGTGTCCTATCTTAACATTCCGGTTATCGCTGGCGGAGTACAGGCTATTCTCGCTCCGGAAATGGTTATGAGGAATAAAGAGATCGACTTGCTCTGTTATGGGGAGGGGGATGAGGCACTTCCGGAATTGTGCGAAAGAATGGCATCAGGGAAAACCTACGATGACATTAAAAACATCTGGGTTAAACGTGGGGGTCGGGTTATTAAAAATCCCATGCGTCCGTTGGTGAATCTCAATGAGATCCCTTATAATGACTACTCATTGTTTGAGGAAGCACGTTTTTTCAGGCCGATGCAGGGTAAAATTTTCAGGATGATCCCCATCGAGATTGATCGAGGCTGCCCGTATCAATGCACTTTTTGTGCAGCGCCATCATTGCGGGAACTTTATAAGAAGGAAACTTCGGGTACATACCACCGTTTTAAGACAGTTACCCGCATTATCGAAGAACTCATACATCATGTAAAAACTTACAATGCCGAATATATTTATTTTAATTCAGAAACGTTTCTTGCCATGAACGATGAAAAATTCCAGACCTTTGCGGAAGAATATATCAAGTCCATTCATCTCCCGTTCTGGTGTCAGTCGCGGATAGAAACCATTTCAGAGTTTAAGATTGCGCTGCTTAAAAAGATGGGATGCGACCGATTATCTGTAGGTATTGAACATGGAAATGAAGAATTCAGAAAGACCGTATTGAAAAAGAAATTTTCCAATCAACAGGTAATCGATGCTTTTGGCATACTTAAGAAGCACCGGATACCCATAACCGTCAATAATATGCTAGGATTTCCCGGTGAAACCCGTGAGCTGATTTTTGACACCATCCGGCTTAACCGAATGATCAATATCGACAGCACAAATTGTTTTGCCTTCAAACCTTACCATGGCACGCATCTACGGGAGATCGCCATTCGCGAAGGTTACATGAAAGACACAGGGAATGTCCATTCGATTCTTGAATCCTCTTTGGATATGCCGCAACTGTCCAAAAAAGAGATCGAAGGCCTCTTAAGGACATTTCCTCTGTACATCAAGATGCCCGAAAACCGGTTTTCTGAGATAAAGGTTGCTGAAGATGACACTCCTGAAGGAAATGATATGTATTCACGGTTGGCGGAGGAATATAAAAATATGTACTGGTGACCTGTATGATTCCTGCATTGAAAAAACATTCATGCTCTAATAATATTTTCTCGTATGTCAAAGGGAATTAATCAGTCCCCTCCAGTAACGCCATACACCTGCCCGGTAATATAGTCCCCGGCATCGGAAGCAAGGAATACGCAGAGACGAGCGACATCAAGCGGTTTTCCAGCACGTTTCAAAGGAATACTTTTAACCCTTCCTTCTAGCGAGGATCTGCCAATTTTTCTATGGAATTTTGTCTCAATCACACCGGGTTCAATTGCGTTCACCAGAATATTATATTGGGCCCCTTCTCTTGCAAGAGTTCGTGTGACAGCTTCAATACCGGCCTTTGCTGCACCATAATGGATAGATGATGTAGACCCCCCATATTTTGCAGCAATGGAACTAATAGAGATGATACGACCGCCGCCACTGGTCATCATATATGAAAAAGCAGACTTTGCCAGAAAAAATGGGGCCTTAAGATTAAGATTCAGTGTTTTATCCCATGACTCATCATTCATCTTTAAGAAATGGGGAGTTCCGATGATAGACCCTGCATTATTAATCAGTATATCAATTCCACCAGTTTTATCAATAAATGTTTGAACGACCCTTTTAGTTTCATCAATATTGAGGAGATCTGCTTTGATCAGAACGGGTGAAGAAAATCGATTACTTATTTCTCTCTCTAATTCTTTTGCATCTTTTTCGTTGGTATTATAGTGAATACCGACAGTCGCACCATAAGATGCAAAAAGCTCCGCAGTACATGCTCCTATACCAGAAGATGCACCGGTAATAAGAACCCTTTTATTCTTGATTTCTTCAAACATCGGACTCATTAAAACCATGTTTTTTCAGCCAGAACTCTACCTGAGGAATCTGCCATTCATAATCCACATCAAGACCACCCCACTGTTTGAGTGGGTAGATATTCCGTCCCATCCATTTCTGGGGTAGCAATCCCTCCTCAAGGTGTTCAAGATTATACGGACGCACAATGGATACTCCCATATCTGCAAACCATACATCTCCTTGTGAATCGCGATCACAGTTCAGGGTCTTTGGATCCCCGAATGCTGTAAATGGGACAAACGGGTGCAGAAGTTTGTCATCTCCTACCTTTCGAGCCCTGAGGGGACTCCACATATTATATGAAGATACACTGACAGCGGAATCATATTCCGGGTGTGATTGAAGGATCTGAATACCTTCATCAATGAGGTCACCGGTTATTGTTGCTGCATTGCACATCAGGAGAACAATCAGATCGATTGGTTCCTTGAGACCCTTTTTTGTTTCGGTATATGCATGAACATACACATCCTCACCAAGCGCCTGTGATGTGCATAGTTCTGGAGGCCGATCGATAATCGTCGCTCCGTATTTTCTACCGATTTGTTTTATTTCTGACGAATCCGTGGAAACAAATATCCTGTCAATAAATTTTGAACAGGTTGCTGCAATGAGGGGATATTCCATCAGAGGTCTGCCAAGAACCGGGTATACGTTTTTTCCGGGGAATCCAGAACTTCCACCCCTCCCCATAAGAAATGCAACAATCATACAAACTTTCCTCCACGTATCTTATCGATCTCATTCTCCCG
Source organism: Methanoregula sp. (assembly GCA_041645435.1). Classification (NCBI taxonomy): domain Archaea; kingdom Methanobacteriati; phylum Methanobacteriota; class Methanomicrobia; order Methanomicrobiales; family Methanoregulaceae; genus Methanoregula; species Methanoregula sp. Next base: position 209,718 of record JBAZQB010000005.1, on the reverse strand, counting down.
TAATGGGCATCGGTCACAAGCCGGTATTTCATGTGCCTTTCCAGCTTTGTGTTGTTCACGATAATTCAGTTCGGCTGCACTATGCCAAGCCTCTTTGATAGTGGTATCCTCAATTTTCCCGAGTAACATCCATTCATAAATGTCATGGACACAAGGAAGGATTGTGCCCTCCCATGTTATTGTCATTCGCTGGAACAGTTGGGGACAGGCCCAGTTATCGATTATCCCCCTATGATCAGGATTCTCCATCTCATCTTTCATATCAAGATATGCAACTTCATCCGACCTGGTTTCCCAGAAAGCAGCATATTCTTGTTCATGTCTCCGCAATTCTGGCACAAGTACCGTTTGAATTCTGACAAGTGGTTTTTCGACACCAAGCTCTTTTTTTATATCCCGCAGCATTTCGATATTTTTCACAACATGATCAAATGAGGCACCCACCCGGTATTTTTCATAAACCTCTTTAGAATAGCCTTCGAATGAGATGGAGATCCGGTCGAGCCCTGCATCGATCAATTCACGAATCACGGACTCATTGAGTTTGACAGCATTGGTATTGAAATAGACATCCATAATACCTACATCCTTTGCATATCTCACCATTTTCGAAAGGTCTGGATGGAGGAGTGGTTCACCCCGGTAAGTAAATTTAAGCGAGTACAAATTATTTTTCCCACACTCATCGAGAATTTTTTTCCAGGTTCCTTCTTTCATGAATCCCGGTTTGTATCGGTTATACGTAGTTGCACAGAAAGGGCAACGGAGATTACAGGTATTTGTGGGCTCAATATCAAGGTGAAGAGGGAACTCACCATATGTAAAATGAACGGACCAGTCTTCCCATTTCTTCCGGTACTCACGATAGCGAGCATCCGCACGATCTACAACACTCTTACCAGCAAGAATATGAAAGTTTGAATTTACCTGAATCGTCGATTCACTCTTGAACATTTTTGTCATTGTCCAACTCCTTTTTTACTTGTTTCAGACAATCCAGTATCCCCTCACTAATATCAACATATGTTGAGAGATTCACACGAACCGGCACATCGATGTCGAAAGTGTACGGGGTAATAATATAGTGGGGGTTGTTACCGGAAGGAGTGTAGTGAATCTTAATCTCTGTTCCCAAGATTTCCTGGACCATATCAAAAAATTCTCTCATTTTCATCCTCTGGTGGCCTGTAATGAGGATTGCCTTGTTGGCAAACTGCCGATCACTGGCGATTCGTACCGTCTCCCTGGCTGCATCATTGATGTGGATATATTCCCGGACCGCTTCTGGAGAGCTCGAATAGGTAAATTCGCCGGTTTTCAGCAGGGATTTGCACACTCCATAAATGAAGTTCCAGTGATTGGGTTCCCTACCATACAGGCTACCGTATCGGAGGACCGTATATTCAAGCCCGAATTCTTCATGGTATGTCTTGCATAGAGATTCACACGTCTGTTTTGAGAGCCGGTAAAATGAGCCCCGATTACCAGAGACATATACCGTGCTTGCGAAAAGAAAACGTTTTACACCCGCCTCCCGAGCGGCGTCTAGGCAGTTCGTTGTACCTATAACATTCACTTCCATAGTTTTTCTCGGGATTTTCCGTGCCTGATCCACATCAGCGATTGCGGCAGTATGGAAAACATAGTCACAGCCCTGCATTGCGTCTGTGATTTTTTCGTAGTCAAGCACATCACCCTGGATGTATGTGCAGAGTGAACGAATATTTCCTCCAGCAGGAATTCCTGATGGTTCACAGATATCGTAAATAATGGTTTCAATGCGTTGTTTTACCAGTTCTTTTGCAAGGTGATGTCCGAGAAAACCAGATCCTCCGGTAAGAAACGCTTTCATTGTGTTATTCTCCTTTTTGCATCAATGGTATGTTCAACCGCTTCCATTTCCATCTGCTGACGAGATTCAATGGTATTGGAAGCCACATGCGGTGTAACTATTACCTGAGAATATTTAAGCAGTTCACCCCTATAGGGTTCTGTCGAAAAAACATCCAGACCTGCAGCTGTTACGATACCTGCATCCAAAGCATCAGCGAGTGCACGTTCATCGATCAATGATCCGCGTGCCGTGTTGATCACGATGATTCCTTTTTTGCACTGTACGAAAATCCTGCTATCAAAAACCGCAGTTCCCTCTTTTTGCGGGGTAGTATGGAGAGAAACGATTTGAACGGAACTCACAAGGTTTTCCAGCGATGATACTGAAATCCATTCAGAGGGGGGACTAATTCGTGTATACGGGTCATAATAATAGATAGTACATCCGAGCGCGGCAAGCATTGTTGCCACACGATAACCGATCCTTCCTAGACCAACTATACCTACAGTTTTTCCACATAATATTTGACCCGGTTCGACTGCGTAATTACCCATCCTCATTTGGTTATTGTATTTTTGGATATTTTTTAATATGGTTAGTAGGAGGGCAAGTGTATGCTCGGCAACAGCAAGTACCGGTGATTCGGGTGTATTCAGGATGTAAATATTATGTTTTTCTGCAGCAGTAATATCGACGTTATCAATCCCTACTCCAACCCTTGATATCACTTTAAGATTTGTCGAAGCATCGAGAACTTTTTTTGAAAATATTTCGGTTCCAGCAATTACATACTCAGCATTTTGAATGGCAGAAATTAGATCATCTTCAGATAACCGTAAACCAGTAGAATTAACGTACACGATTTCAAATTCATCGTTTAGCTTTTTCATTGCCCGACCGTATTGATCAAAAGAGCGTATTGTAATTGCAACGGAGGGTCTTTTCATAAGGCATCACACAAGTGCTGGTCTATTAATATTCTGACAATAACTAATAATAGTATAGCAAAAACAGGAAATTTATCATTACATAGAGAATCGGAATTATTCAATATGCCAATAAAGAATCGAAAGAAAATTGTAATGGTTCGTGCAAAACCAGAGAGTGCTGTCAAATTTTTTTGTACTAAAACCAGCAATGAATTGGATTATTGGATATATCTAGGAAAAGATTTCATGATCTTTTCTGAGATAGAAAACATCATTGGAGACAGGATTGAAAGAATAGATACTAGTGAGATCCTACAGGAAACTGCATGCACTTTGCGAAAACCCTATATCGATTCTGTCGGTAATTTTGCCAATAATAAGAATAAAAATGCATGGATTCTTACTTCTGTATCTGAAAAAAATACATATGAGTCAGATCTCTTTCTGATGCTATGCTATCTTAAAACGCTAGACCAGATAATTAAAAAATATCTCGGAAATATTTGTGTTTTTTGTGAGGAATCAGCATTAATCCGTACTATCCAGAAAAACTTTGAGAATCAGGTAAAGATAGAATTATTTGATGTTGATCCTATATCAAAGACAATTCCTCAATTAATTCGGGAGAAGATCAAGTTCACATATAACAAAGTATTATTTTTTCGCTATTTTTTCTTGAGAATTTTTTTCGCGAGATTGTTACAAATTCGAAAAGTATCAGGACACGAAATTGTCACGAAAGAACCTGTTATTGCGATACATTCCTGGACAGATCAGCGTTCCTTTACTATTGAAGGGTCCTTTTCTGAGACATATTTTGGTAATCTCGGAAAAATACTGGAAAAAAATAATAAATTGTATATGATTGATGTACTAGGAACTATTTCCTATCTTGAAGCGTTACAAAAATTGTCCAGATTAAATTTTCAATGGAGATTATTTGAAGATTTTTTAGAGTTTTCCGATATAATACGTGCATGGCAGCTCGCGCAGTGCAGAAAAACTAATAAAACGCTCGATATATTTTTTTTAGGGCACGAAATTTCTGATCTGCTCAATGAAGAATATACAAGGGATAAGTATAGTAATCGGGCCGAACAATGTGCTCTTTATTATTTCGCTGCACAAAGAATGGCACGGCAATTTTCTGTAAAAACGTTCATCTACACTTTTGAAAATCATATCTGGGAAAAGATGACTATTGAAGGAATTCGTAAATTTTCACCTAGTACAAAGATAGTTGGATACGCTTCATCAAGAGTGGATAAGATGTATTTGTGCTATTCTCTATCATTACAAGAAAAAAAATTGATTCCAATTCCAGATGTCATCCTTGTTAATGGGCTTCAGGCAAAGGAAATACTTCTAGAATCCGGTTTTGAAGATGCGGATATTCAAATAATTGGATCTTTACGATACGGGAATTTAACACTTATAGATAAATGGCAACAATCAGATAGAAAATCCAAGATTCTCGTCGTATTATCTGGAGATATTGATAGGTCACTTGAGATGATCTTTAAATGTGTGTATGCATTCAGTGATATTGAAGATTTATCAATTACTTTTAAACCGCACCCTGTTATGGACAGTGAACGGATGATGAAGTCAATTAAAAGTCTACCCAAAATATTCTCTTTCTCATCAAAGCCCATAAGCACCTTATTTGAAACAACGGATCTGGTGATTTATAGCGATTCAACAGCTTCTGTAGAAGCAGCCTCTCTGGGAATCCCATTGCTTCACATTAAATCAGATTTTACCATTGACATGAATATTTTCGAAGATGCTAAAATCATACCATCTGTAAGTACCCCCCAGCAGATACGAATTCAATCTTACAAAATTCTGAATGGCGAATATCCATCAACTGAAGAGATTCAAACATATGTCAAGCAAATTTTTTCACCTGTTGATGAACAAAAGATAGTGGAGATTATTTCTTAAATTGGAGAATCATGGATTTATAGGAATTTATAATATGAACGATTCATGACATGGATTTGTACAATCTTGAAATTATTTTTGGGGATTACTGAATAAAAGCCACCCGAGAATACTCATAGATACATTTCACTAAATAATCATCAAGATCGTGATGACGGTGATTGTATCGAGATTCTAATTCTTTGAGGTAGTGGGGGAATTACCTGAGATTCATACCACGATATTTCATCAGTCGTTCTTTGGTAAAAGACCAGAATCCCTCGATACTATTGATGTAGAATTTGCCGTTGACGAATTGTTTACCATAATCGATTCTCATATGGCAAAATCATATCAGACGAGACTGTTATCACTTCGGAATTTATCAGTGTAAATAAGACTTCCTCGGTTCACCATCCTGATCGCCATGATAACCCAGCACAGGAGTAAAAGGCACTATCGGGTCCTTCAGGGTATCATCCTGATATCGATGATCTGGACAGATAGAACAGCGATTGTTCCCATTGATTTACATCAAAGACAAATGTCGATCCATTTAACTTTCGGATTCCGCGGGATATGGGAGTTCAACATACCAGCAGCAGGTGAAGATACCAAATCACTAACAAACGTATGAAAAAAGACAAATGAATAACAGTTGTTTAACGAATTGAAAGATGAATAGAGATTTCCCCGGGCCACATGTTGTTTTCTAGTCCAGATCCTGCATGAATTTATTTAAGACAACTATGGCAACTTCAGGAACGATACCCAAAGTTCTCAGTGGGAATGGGTCAGGCGTACGATATGGCGAGCTCTTCCAACTATCCAAATGATTGAAATGCTCTATCAATCCACTTAGGTACATCAATTATTCAGGTGATTAATTGGAAATAGACGAATCCTCACTGGTGTCGATTTGTATTCCGACTTATAACCGTGCTGAAATGGTTAGTAAAGCAATAGACAGCGCTCTTTCGCAATCATATCCGAATATTGAAGTCATTGTTGTGGATAACGCATCTTCTGATAATATTGAGTCCGTAATTGCAAGATACAAAGACACCCCGTTAAAATTTTTTAAAAACAAGACAAATCTAGGCCTCTTCGGTAATTTCAACAGATGCATCGAACTTGCAACAGGGAAATATATCCATATCCTCCATTCCGATGATTATATCGATACCAATTTTACAAAAACCTGTGTGAAATTTATGGAGTCCCACCCTTCCGTTGCGATGACATTTACCTCGGTCCAGGTTTTATTCAATGACAGACAAAAAAAGATTGGAGTATCCGATCATGATATTGTTTTTTCTGCACCTGAAGGTTTCAGAATGATATTGGAAACTGGAAATCCAATTGATTGTCCTTCGGTGATTATGAAAAGAGAGGTATATGACTCCGTGGGATTGTTTTCTTATGAATTTCCCTATGCCGGAGATTATTATCAGTGGCTAAAAATTGCCCGCCGTTTTGATATTGCTTTTGTTGCAGATGCCCTGCTTTTTTACCGACAGGGGGAACATTCTGAATCGACTCAACGCCTTTTTAAAAATCCTTCCGGGTATATTGACAATATTAATATTTTTATCCGGATTATCAGCGAATTGGGGGATGACGTTTCCGATTATCGCCGGGAATTGAATGCTGCGATACGCGGACATATGCGATTATGCCTTTTTGCTGGTATAATACGATCAGATTTGATGACCTCGTATTCACCTCTTGTTTTTATAGGGTTTGCTCTGAATACTTGGACTTTGATTCATTGCAAGTCGTTTGGCGACAAAATAAGAAAATGTGCAGAGTTCTTCGCAATCCTTATCCTTGGTTGTGGACTCATTGTACCTGGAGGGCGAAATTGTTTAAGAAAAATTTTTCGATTAAAAAATGAGATGTATTGAGATTGTAAGAATTTGCTGAACATCTTCTGATCTTTTTGAGATCTACTTTCAACCACTAAAACTCGATGAAAAATGTAGGGTAATATACTAGTTTAGCACCTATACTTTGCTAATTTTAACGACTTTAATTTCGAAAAATTTTCGTAACCAAAAATGAGAAAAAAATAGTAACAACGGTTCAAAGACATCATTAGAACCCTGTATCACTATCAATCGCTTCTTTGATTTTTTTTGCTCTGAAGAAAAACTTCACTATGAGAAATTGTAAGAATCTGTGAAAGTTACAGACAATTTTTTTTAATTTCAGTGTTATTAGATTCAATATTCATTGGTATTGTCCCTATACTGTGCTTATTTTAGCACTTCAATTCATATAGATTATCTCAGTCTACAGATAAACACCGGGCCCTCGTTCACATAACATATACCGGGAAAAATGGGGATATTGCCGAAGCCCCCATGAACGTGAAAAACATTGATCCAAGTATTCATTTTGAGGTTTACCTATGAAAATCGTGTTCTCAAGATATGATAATGGGGGTTGAGACCCCCATACCCCCGGCAATGATGAACGTCGCCGCCCCCGACGGGGCGCCCCCGCGGCGTTTGAGGACTAAATATTCTAAAACCTCCTTGCCCCGCCGTGCCTGAAGAGAGGCCCTGAGGCGGGGGAATATCACAAACATGATTTTCATGGTTCGGGTGTGAACTCCCGTTCATGCCTGTTTCTATAGAGCGGAAAAATATATTCTGTCAATGGTCACGTTAAATAAAACAGGTCGATATCCAGTTCCAGGTTTTCTTAATACTTTCATTTAATCCGGTCGAAGGGACCCATCCGGTTTCCTGATGGATCTTGGAAATGTCCAGTACGTTCTTTGAAATATATTTCTTATGTTCAGTGATAAATTCGGGATGTATTTCTTTTCCAGTAACCTCTCTCATGATATCAATTAATTTCAAAAGGGTTGTTGCCTCTCCACTTCCAACATTGAAGACGGTTTCTTTTGTCCTGCTGTCCAACACGGCGAGGGTTGCGTCAATGCAATCCTTGATATAAATATAATCCCTTGTTGCAGTTCCATTCCCGAAGATCAATGGGGGTTCATTGTGCAATATTTTGTACAGAAATTGAGGAATTACACCCTGCCTGCCCAGTGGATTTTGTCGCTCGCCAAAAGGATTGGAATACCGGAACACGGTATATTTCATACCATAGGTATGGTGAAAATATTCAAGATATCTTTCGGTAGTCAATTTCGATATCGCATAAGGGTCGATAGGATTTTTTGCAGAACTCTCAGTAATCGGCTCTCCATTTGTTTCTCCATAGATTGTCCCCCCCGATGAGGGGTATACAATTCTTTTTACATCATTTTCAAGCGCAGCCTGAAAGAGTTTCACAGAACCGATTACATTTGTTTCTATATCGAAAACAGGATTTCGGGCAATTGTAGCAGGATTGGTAGTCGATATGTAATGAAACAGCACATCAACATCTTTCAGTGCAGAAGAAACATCCCGCGGATTCAGAAAATCCCCTTTAATAAGTTCTACATTATCGATAAAATTTGTAAGATTTCCTGTACCGTTCTGGAATGTGCCAAATATTTTTACTTCATATTTTCTCCTGACCAGTTCTTCTGCAAGATGGGAACCGATAAAGCCACTACCCCCGAAGATTATGCACGTATCCATTTCAACAACCATTTACAGGATTATTATGCTTTTTATTTATATGGCTTTCATGAGACTACCATAATTTTTTTTTACATTTTATCAAGATTTCAATGTGATCAGGCTCAATATTTTCCTATATCCAGAGATTTTTTCGGGATATATTTTTAGATCATGGAGATTATTATCAAAAAGTGTTTACCTATTACCGGGAATCCTGTTATTTTCTCTCCTCAAGCCCCGCAACGATTCGAAGATATCTGCCGTAATCGGTGTTATTCATTTTCTTACTTATCTCAATGAGCTGATCCCTGTTGATATACCCCATATGATAGGCGATCTCTTCAATGCAGGCGATATACAACCCCTGTCGTTTCTGAATCGTTCCAACAAAATTGGATGCTTCAAGGAGCCCGTCATACGTTCCAGTATCAAGCCATGCAAAACCCCGTCCTAACAGCCTCACATTTAACTTCCCCATAATAAGATATTCCCGGTTTAGATCAGTGATCTCAAGCTCCCCGCGAGCAGAGGGTTTCAACTGCTTTGCAATAGCAACTACGGATTCATCATAGAAATACAGTCCCGGAATGGCATAATTTGATCTAGGCTTATCAGGTTTCTCTTCAAGAGAAAGGACAGCACCATTATTATCAAACTCAACAATACCGAACTCCTGCGGATTCCGAACATAATATCCGAATACAACCGCACCTTTAGTTAATGATGCAGCTTCCTGCAATAATGGCGTAAAACTCTGACCATAGAAGACATTGTCACCTAAAATCAGTGCGACTTTGTCACCGGCAATGAATGTCTCCCCTACAAGAAACGCATCAGCAAGTCCACGTGGCCGATCCTGGATAGCATATGAGATATTGAGGCCCAGACACGTACCATCTCCGAGCATTTTTTTATAGAGATCGATATGTTCAGGGGTTGATATGATGAGGATCTCCCGTATCCCCGCCAGCATAAGTACTGAAAGTGGGTAGTAGATCATCGGCTTATCATAAATCGGGAGAAGGTGTTTACTCAGTGAAAGAGTGATCGGGTAGAGTCGTGAACCATTTCCCCCTGCAAGTATGATTCCTTTCATATTAGCGCCTCGTTTTTCTTTGCAACACACATAATATTTCAACTGTGGATAATAAGGAGGTTGTGGGAAATCACGAAACCCCAGTACTTCACTAATTTTTATATCCCTTACTTATCCTGATTATCATACCGAATTTGCATCCACCTTAAAAACCTTCATCCATCTCCCGAAGCATATCACTCTCCATATCATGGAAGAATACGGCGTTTTTCCCTCGATCATGGAATTCAATTGAGCAAGCGATTCTTTTTTAATGATACCCTTGGAACATTCGATAGAGTCTTTGAGCAGATCCTGAAAGTGTTCGGGCATTTTTATCGTTACCCAGTTTTCTTCGGCAGTGACAAAGCCCATTTTGTCTTTACGCAGCCGGACTTTTTCCGGTAAAATGTTCCCCATACACTCTCTAAAGACTTTCTTGGTAATCCCATCCTGGATTTTATATTCATCAGGCAGATTAAATATAAATTCGACAAGCCGATAGTCAAGGAAAGGAACACGCGACTCAACGGAATGGGCCATGGAATCCCTATCCTCCCAGTGAAGGAGCAGGGGAAGACTTGTGTAAAAAAGTTGAGAATAGGTAGTTTTTTGTATGTAGCTGGATGTAGCAAATCCGTGGCAGCCGGTGATGTCAGAATGGTGATTTGCATTCCTGTCATCAAACCATGAAAGATTAATAGAGGCCTTTTTTGACATTCTGAAAAAGAACTTTCTGAAAACTGGCGGAAGAATCTGGATGCCTACCAGACTGATTGATTTCGGTAAGGAAATGCCGAGGTTTTTTTTCGCCGAATCCATTTCATGAAGCATTTTCCCCCATTTTAATTTCACCAGTAAATCGGCCAGTCTGGCTCCTGAGAAAATATGATAGCCGCATAATTGTTCATCAGCTCCCTGACCATCGAGAAGCACCTTTATCCCCTGATCTGCCGCTAGCTTGAATACAAGCCACTGTGCGAAAATACTGGTAGTTCCGAATGGTTCATCCTGATGCCAGATTATACTGTCCAGCAGCTCTGATAGTTTTTCCGGGGTAGGTACGATATAATGAGCATCCAGGTTTCTGTCAGAAACAACTTCATTAATAAACTCCCGCTCATCGAATTTTTTCACATCTGAAATCGCAGAAAATGTCTTTTGTAATTCCTCTTTTTTTTCCTGTTTGAGAAGATCATTTGCAATGCAAACAATTGCGGATGAGTCAAGGCCTCCGGAAAGGCAGGATCCAACAGGAACATCAGCATGCAGGCGCAATCGGACAGAATCCGTAAAAAGATACCTGAACTCATCAGCAGCTTGTGCAAAGGTTCCCTGAAAAGGTTTTTTTTCCAGTTGATACCAGCGATATATCTGAAGGGTATTCTTGAGATCATCGGAGAGGTGAAATTCGACCGCATGCCCACCCGGGATCTGGTATACACCGTGAAAAAGGGTTTCGGGAGTATGGTCCATCAGATCCATTATAAGATAATCATAAGCACATTCTTTATTCAGAAAAGGTTTCCATCCGGGCAGGGCGGTAAATTGTTTGATTTCTGATGCGAAGGCAAGCATTCCATCCGGAGATAACCAGTAGTAGAGGGGTTTGACGCCGAATCGGTCACGGGAAGCGAAAATCTTCGATTCTTTTGTATCAAAAATGACGAAAGCCCACATACCATTCAGATGGTGCAGACAATTGGTTCCCCACTGTACATACGCTGCTAATAGTACCTCCGTATCAGTATGGGAAATAAACCGGTGACCGAGTTTTTTCAGTGCATCACGCAATTCATGATGATTGTAAATCTCTCCATTATACACAATCCAGTACCGCTGATTTCCATAACACATCGGCTGATGCCCATTTGGTGAAAGATCAACAATTGATAAACGCCTGTGACCGAATGCTACGGAGAATTTTTCTGACGCCAAACGGGTTATGGAATATTTTGGAGAGTAGGGAAAATCCCCGTCAATCACATTTTTCGGAGTATTCGCACCATAACAGGGAGTAATTTTATTGATTTCTCCACACCCGGAGAAAACCACATAACCCTCGTCATCAGGTCCGCGATGTCTGACTAATTCAGTCATCTGAAAAATGAGAGAATTTACTTGAAATTTCGATTTCGTATCAATTATTACGGAGATTCCACACATACGTAATGGTCCTGATAATTCCTGAACTACTGCATTGCCATTTCAAGCAATCGTGCGATTTTCTTCGAGGCTCCGTAAGGATAGTGATTATATCGTTTTGAGGGATCGGGTTTTATATTAACAATTGCGTCCCGGATTTTATCTGTATTCGCTCCGGTCAGGACATTCCAGTTCCCTTCCAGGGTCTCAATCCACTCTGTATTCTCTCTCAGGGTAATACAGGGAATCTCCAAAATATATGCCTCTTTCTGTATACCTCCGGAATCGGTTATTATCTTTTCAGCATGACGCATGAGCTGGATCATGTCTAAATACCCCAGAGGTTCAGTTAGGATGATATTTGAGGGCATTATATCCCAAATCCCATGGTCCTGCAAGAATTTTCGCGTTCTTGGATGTACGGGAAAAACAGTTGGCTTTCCTGATTTGCGGATTGCATCAAGGATGCAGGACATGTTTTTTTTATTATCTGTGTTTGATGGACGGTGTACGGTTAAAACAAGATAGGAATGTTCTTCCAGTCCAAACATTTTAAGAACACTGGATTTCTCTTCTGCAAGAACGCGATTATATTCCAACGCATCTGCCATTACATCTCCGGTGAGATGTACCCCCTTATTGATTCCTTCCTTTTCGAGATTATCTGCAGCGGCTTGTGTCGGGCAGAAGAGCAGATCTGAAATATGATCCGTCAGGACCCGGTTAATCTCCTCCGGCATCGTGCGATCAAAACTACGGAGACCGGCCTCGACATGGGCAACCGGAAGGTGCAGTTTTGTCGCAGCAAGAGCTCCTGCGAGCGTTGAGTTCGTGTCCCCGTAAACCAGTACGAAATCGGGGTGCTCAGTTTCCAGTATCTTTTCAATTCCTATTACCATTTTTCCGGTTTGTTCCCCGTGGGATCCGGAACCAATTCCGAGATTATAATCCGGTTTCGGAATTTCCAGTTCCTGGAAAAAGATAGCGGACATGTCCGGGTCATAGTGTTGCCCCGTATGAACGAGAGTTTCTGTATGATCCTTGCGTATCTCCCGGGAAACCGGAGCGCATTTAACGAATTGGGGTCTGGCACCGACAATGGAAACGATCTTCAAAATGTTCACCGGGATATGATCTTATTAAATAAAATATGGAGATGTATTCCCAATATAAAACTGCTTACATTGAGGATATGTGTTATGTTTTTGTGCTGGAATTTATTTTAAAGACGATTATAAACTATTCCCTGTTTCACTGCAGTCGTGCGGTCCACCATTCCCCGGACATCTACAAGCACCGGTTTTTCACCCATTAGATTCCGGAGTGTTTCAACAGACATATCCCTGAACTGAGAATGCGCTACCGCAATGATCACCGCATCAACCTTCATATCTAAGTTAGGGAGTGGTTTTGCGCCAAACCGCTCGATCACTTCATCGGGAAGCAATGGATCATAGCCATACACATCCACCTTGAACTCCTTAAGTTCATGAACAATCTCTTCAACGGGCGACTCACGGGTATCCGGAACATCTTCTTTGTACGTAAGTCCCATGATCAGGACTTTGGAGCCATTGATCACCTTGCCCACTTCATTGAGCCCCTTGATCGCCAGACCTGCCACGTGTTTTGGCATAGAGTCATTTATTGCTCGCCCGGCAAGTATCACCTGAGGGTGATACCCGATCTCTTCAGCCTTCATCACAAGGTAATAGGGATCAACCGGAATGCAGTGACCGCCTACAAGCCCCGGGCGGTACGGGTGGAAGTTCCATTTGGTCCCGGCAGCATCGAGCACTGCCTGGGTATCAAGGCCCATGCGCTCAAAGATAAGTGCCAGCTCATTCATCAGTGCGATATTCAGATCACGCTGAATGTTCTCGATCACTTTTGCGGCTTCTGCGGTTTTGATATCCGGCGCACGGTAGACCTTGGTGATATGACTGTACAGTTCGACGAGCCTGTCTGCGGTCTTTTCATCCATACCGGCAACGATCTTGGTGATTTTATCGAGAGTATGTGCATCATCATTGGGATTGATCCGTTCTGGTGAATAACCGACAAAGAAATCCTTCCCGCACTTCAGGCCGGATTCCCGCTCAAGAAGGGGGATTACGATCTCTTCAGTAACTCCGGGATACACGGTGGATTCAAGCACTACAATCGCATTTCGTTTCAGGTTCCTGCCAACGGTTGTGGTTGCCGATCTGACCGGCCCGAGATCCGGGTCTTTGGCTTTTGTCACCGGTGTTGGAACGCAGATCATGACAAAATCTGCATCTTTTATTGCAGCCGGAACGGTCGTTGCCAGGATTTTTGACCCGGATTGGACAAGCGAATCAATTTTACCCTGATCAATATCGAACCCAATGGTCGGAAGATGGTCAGCAAATGCCTCTGCAAGGGGCGTACCAACATAACCAAGCCCCACAACACAAACCGTTTGTCCCGTTAGTGGTTTTTGTACCATGCGATCGTCTCCTCAAGACCAGTTGTGACCGAATATTCCGGTGCATACCCGAAGGCTTTCTGTGCTGCAGAGATATCTGCAAGAGAATCGTGGATATCTCCCGATCGCCCGTCTTCATATTTGAGAGGAAGTGCCTCACCAAATGCATCCATAATCGTTTGTGCGAGCTTGATCAAGGTGATGCGGTTTCCGTATGCAACATTGAAAACACCCTGCGCGTCACGCTCCATTGCCCGGATATTGGCCTGCACAACATCTTTCACAAACGTAAAGTCCCGGGTCTGCGATCCGTCCCCATAGATTACCGGTGATTCGTGACGCAGGACTTTTGTGATAAATTTCGGAATAACTGCTGAATATTCAGAATTGGGATCCTGCCGTGGCCCAAAGACATTGAAATATCGCAGCGAAACCGTATTCATTCCATAAAGTTCATGAAAGACGTTCAGATAGTATTCACCGGTCATTTTTGTGATCGCATACGGGGACTTTGGATTTGGCACCATATCCTCCCTTTTGGGGAGTGTGGGCATATCCCCATAAACTGAGGAGGAGGATGCGTAGACGATCTTTTTTATTCCACATTTTTGAGCGGAAACCAGAACATTCAGGGTTCCTGACACATTTGCTTCATTTGAAGCAAGAGGATCTTTTACGGATCGCGGAACTGAAGTGATTGCAGCTTCATGAAATATGCCATCCGCACCATTACAGGCTTTTAAAAGAAGTGCCTGATCAGTAACACTGCCATTTACAAAAGTTACCGTCGGTGCATTCAATAACCCCCGAATATTTTCCATCCTGCCGGAAAAGAGGTTATCAAGAATAACGACCTCATCCCCACGATTGGCAAGTGCATCGGCAATATGGGAGCCAATAAAACCCGCTCCCCCAGTCACAACAAATCGCATTCTGTCATATCCTCATACTAATGCTATGGATGGTTTTTTTATCCATCAGTATGCAAATTAATTATTTATTGTGTTTTGAAACATTAAAACACCGGTTTATCCGAATCGGGATTTTGGGTTTCCTCGCGATGAGCTGACCAGATGCCATGAATCATCAGTTCCAGTACAAAATCTCATTGTACACGACCCTGAATTACCCACGAGTCCACGGGAAAAAGCCTTCCAGGGGGCAAAAATGAGCTGAAGTAAACAACCATGCCATGCTCCTGTGATAAGGAAAAGGGGGTTCACGATATAACGGAAATACGTTTTTTTGAGATCCCAGGGTTTTCCCGGATTCCAAGGAGTGGGGGTAGGTAGTATCGCACTTTTTATAAACAATTACGACATATATTGTAGCACAGTTATTCAAATGACTGTTTGAGAACTATCATGTTTGGAGATAATAAATTCGGCGGCCAGAGAAATTTTGGCGGCGCAAGAGACCAGGGCCCACGAGAAATGACAAAGACAACCTGTTCAGACTGTGGGAAGGAATGCGAAGTACCCTTTAAGCCAACCGAGGGCAGGCCCGTATACTGCAGGGACTGCCTCCCGAAACACCGGAAACCCCGGTTCTAATTTCATTAATTTTTTTCCATTTTCTGCAATTGTTTATTGTACGTTTTTTAACCCGATACGGATACGTGTCGGTTTATCCACGAGCACAAGGACTCTGTCAGTATCCCCTGTAGATCCAGAACACATCGGGAAAATCATCGTAACAAGATGATGATTAGCACAACGTGGACTATCAGAAATACCGGCACAAGGTAAAATTTTAGTTTCTGGGTCTTATGCCGGAACATCCGCATTGCTGCATATGCACCGAAAGGACCAAGCGCAGCAACTGCCAGCAGCAGATTCTCAGGGGTCCGCCATGTATTAACTTTTGCTTTCCGCTTGTCATTTGCATAAAGAAGAAACGCTATGATATTGAGAACGGTGTAGATAGCCAGAAAAAGAACCGGTAAGGAAAGAGCAGTCACCCTTTTTGTTTCGCGAAACGGAGTTATTGTTTTTTCGTTGTGAGTCCTTTGCTTCGGGTATCAGACCCTGTTGATCCTTTATCCCGTTGTGAGCGGGTGCAGTATAACTGCTGAATTCAGGGCAGAAATTATTGCCGTGCTTCTCACTATTTTTAGTGGGTAAATCAGGATTATGAGTCATCAAAGAGATGGGGACTGATGCCACCATACCCCAAAATACGATGAATGCCGCCGCCCCCGCGGCGGTTCAATTGGTTTAAAGTAGGGGGAATTACTTCCCGGCCCAGCGGCGACCCGTTGAGGCATCGCCGCGACCCAATCAGGGGGGAAATCTCATAAGTAAATTGCTTTTAACGATAATCCATTTGCATCCCTCAATGATGAGGTGTGTACTTTTTTGGCGCCTCGAAGAACATGCGAGAATTGTTTTTGAGATTTGATAATGCTGAATGCCACAATTATTGCCTTACAATATAACCCGCCCGCGTGAGAATTTGGGCAACTTCCTTATCCCAGACTGCATCATCATCCTCCTGCAACGGATCGATGCATTCCTCCCAGATCCGGTCTAAAAGGGCATCATCGGTGACAAGCGAGCGCCGGAACATGACACGCCCAACCCGCCGCCCGGTATGATTGAGAATCAACAGCCGCCAGCAGGAGAAGTCCTGGCAGATATCCGGCCGTGTTAAGTGGACCGTGCAGTATGCCTTCTCGCTGCCGGGCATATGCCGGAAAAACGGGCATGCCTCGGGAAGTTTTGCAAAGATGCTCTTGTCCAGGAAAAGTTCGTGCTTATCGGCATCGATGGTTACTTCGGTTTCATCCGAAGTATACTGGTTGAACACAATAAAGTGAAAATTCCCCAGATCTTTTCGTATGCTGTGAACAAGCCCCAGATGGGAACAGCACTCCCCGCACTGGTGGCACTCAAACCCCATATCACCGGCTCCTGGTACCGTAATGATTGCCCGGACCATAAAAAAAGGCACCGTGTCCGCAGCTGATATATCCGTGCCACACCATACTCTCCCTGATACATGGCAAAAACCATTTCACCCGGTTGTGAGCAAACTGGCAACGGTAATGCACCTGCATGCAGGTATGCACGGGAATCGGATGCAATCCAGCGGTTTTTCCTGCGCCCGTTCTTTCTGAGCCTGACGATCGGCGTTCCGTTCTGCATCTATAAGATGATCTTTGGTATCAGCATCCTCCGTGCAGGAGCGGCAGGGGGATCAGTGTTTGCAGCAGCCGGATGGCTGATCATCATCTGGGCAATTGCAGACCTT
Organism: Methanoregula sp.; assembly: GCA_041645435.1. Taxonomy (NCBI): domain Archaea; kingdom Methanobacteriati; phylum Methanobacteriota; class Methanomicrobia; order Methanomicrobiales; family Methanoregulaceae; genus Methanoregula; species Methanoregula sp. Next base: position 192,521 of record JBAZQB010000005.1, on the reverse strand, counting down.
TTTATGAACAGTGCATACGCGCTCCAGGACCTGTTGCACCTCCCGGCAAGGTTTGAGTGCTGCACGTTAGCCCAGGCAGGACGATTTTTCTTACGGCCTATGGTATTTCTTGCTCTCGACACCCTTCTTTCGTTCTCGATCATATGCCTGATGCTGTGGTCAGGCTGGATTGCGACACTCTCACCGTTAGAGAGTCTGCTCTGGTATGCCGCGACAACGCTCAATCTCGTGAGCTTATCGGTAGTCTCGCTCTACAACGAGATCCGTAAAGTGTAACAGAAAAAAGGATACAATTGTTTTTTTAAGCAAAGATCGAGAAGTCGTTCTTGATCGCAATTGCTTCGATGATCGGGGTCATCGTTGCTTCAGGGACACCGAACTTGTCCATGTACATCTGAAGGATTGCCTTTTCTTCTCCGGCAAGCACACCATCGGACATGGCAAGATCGCAGAGAATGGCGAGCGTGGCAATCTTCTGCTTCTCGTCAAGGACATTTGCGATCATGTCAATCACACCGGGGAACTTGTTAGCCTTTAATACCTGCATAGCGGTATCAATGGATTTCTGGTCGCCACGGCAGATCTTTGCGAGATCGTTCATCTCGGCCTGGTCGATGACACCATCTGCCGCGATAACGGTGATGGCAGAGAGCACGAGGGCTGATTTCGGGTTGAGCGTTGCAGTCTTTCCGGTTAACTTGTCAAAAATTCCCATAATGAACACCAATTTTTTCATATTATTGGATGCAGGATGACATCACTCTTTCGCCCGTTCAATACAATACGACTATGATGGAAAGTTCCCCGGATTTATATGGCACCGCACATAATCCTTTAAGGAGTAAAACCGGTTGAACGGCATGGACTATCTCACGGTTGAACAGGTCCTCGCCTTCCACGAACAGGTAATGAAAACCGATGGTGGTGATGACCGTCTGTTATCGGAAGCCAGTCTCCACCAGATGGTCTTTTTAGCCAACCGCATTGAAAGCGTTCACCAGCGGGCAGCGCTTGCCTTTTTTTCCCTCTGCGCCTACCCTGTGTTTCGTGAAGGCAACAACCGTACTGCACGGCTTGTTGCAGAAATGATCCTCAACGCCAACGGCTACGTGCTCGAAGAGGGTGATGATGAAATGACCGATCTGGTACAGGGGATTGCATCGTTCACCGTTGAACAGGCAGATGTTGAAGAGTGGCTGCACTCGCACAGTAAAAAAACGTCAAACCCGATATCACTTTAAAATATCCTTACAAACAGGAGTAACGGCTTGTAATGCGAGGAAAAGATTGGGACGTGAGGGGAGCTGGTTTTTGGCAATCCTTATGGAGAGAGAAGATATTCCCCCTCAATCCGCACCACCGCATTGCCACCAAAAAATACACTGCGCTGCACCTTTGACGTATCACTCACCAGCCGGATGATATTCGGGTTCTCCCTGCTCTTCCCCTGCTCAATGGAAATTATACGTCCATCCCAGGTACCCTCTTTGAGCAGGTAATACCCCAGTGCCGCATTGCCCGAACCGGTTGCTGGATCTTCAAGATACCCGAAGATGGGAGCAAATACCCTTGTGCGGTAACTGTTCCCTGCCTTTGAAGTACGGGTTGAGAAAACCAAAATGATCTCGATCCCGTTTGCCAGGCAGAATTCCTTAAGGTACTGCTGATCCGGATGAATGGACAGCAGCAGGTCGAGCGAGTCTATCGGGACGATCAGTGTCGAGAGCCCGGCGTTGATACAAGCGATACGGTCATTTTCTGAAATATCACCGGGTGCGATCCGCAATGCAGCTGCAATCCCGTCTTGGGATACTGAAAGTTTTTCTTCAACAGGTTGGGGCGCACTGATAAAAACCGAATCTGCTGTTGCGATCTCGTTTCTTACGAGGAGTTCCTGCCCACCCACGTGAATACGGGTTACCGGATCGACTGAAAGCACCGGGTCGTTTTTTATGAGATAGTACATGGCCGCGATCGTCCCGTGACCACAGAACGCAACTTCGCGTTCCGCTGAAAAAAACCGCAGGGCAGTATGCCCATCATCCGGATAGAGAAAGACTACCTCGTTTACGCATCCTGCAAGTTCCCGTGCAATCTGTTGCATGTCTTCGGCTGACAGGGCATCTTCCCGCGGCAGGTACACGCATCCAGCCGGGTTACCCGTTGATCGCCCCTGTACAAACGCATCAATTTTTTTAAACCGGTATCGCTGCATACATCACTTCCTCAGGAATTTTATCGAACTACTTTGCTTCCCTGACAATGAACCGGTCATGACCGATATGGGCCGCCGGGCAGACAAAGCATGCAATCATGGGTTCTGAACGGGTATTTTCCAGCCGGTGAACCTGACCCTCCTGTACCGTAAAACAATCCCCGCTTTTGAGATCCACGGATCGGTTCCAGATCACCGTATCATTAAGGGAAGGAAAACCGGTATGGATGATTCCCTCGCCATGTACAATCTGGTAGATCTCGCTGCCGTTCCTGTGATAATGGGCGGTCACCGAACGATGTGCCCCCAGTTCAGCTACATAGAGGCCCATCTGATCATCTCCCGTCACCTTCACGATGCGTATACCCACAGCAGGATCCATCACTGCGGTCTTTAAGTGTTCAATAAAATTTGTGACAGTTGGCGGGGTGCTCATAGAACGTTCATTTCAGCATGGACATCCATCATAGATTTGTCTTCCGGTGCATGCGTGGATAATTTTTTCATAAGCAATCCCTGATTGGGAATTTTTTAAAGACGTACCCTTTTTTAGGAGCGGGTATTACACACACACTTATGAGAACACACATACGTTCACCTTATTTCCTGCTCGCGGTTTTTGCGGCAATTCTCGTTGTTGCTGCTGGCTGTGTCAATCCGCCCGGCACGGTGCCACCTGCGGGGGGAAACCTTTCCGGAGGGGCAATGGGTGGAATTATCGGGCCCAACAACTGTGCCTCCCTTGATGAATGTAATTCTTACTGTTCCGCCCATTATGAGGTCTGTGAACAGTATTGTCAGGATCATACTGATGTGTGCAGCCGCTTAGGCAGTGCTGTGGGCCAGAAACCTACTGGCAGGACAGAAGAGGGGGGGTTCGCTGCGGGTACTGCATGCGACACCCCGGCCTTCAAACAGAAGATGATGACAGAGATCAATAAAATCCTCGTCTCTCCCCCGGAAACCATACGTCCGCCTAACTGGATGACCAAGATCCTGCCGGCAGGCAATCCCTACCCGGGTTATTATTATGATCTCTCCACAGCGTTTGGCCCTGCTATAGATTCCCAGAAAACTGCATGGACGGGGGTGGGGGAACCGCCACGCACCCCCGGACTCGACTATTACACGGTAGGGTACTGGGAAGAAAAACCGAAAGGTATGGGGGGGCACATGGGCGAGATAGTACCGGATTCAATGGATTTCTCGCAGTACCAGCTTGCGGTGTTTTACACAAACGTTACCGGAAAATCGCAGTCTGCGATGATCAATGCGTTACCCGATCTTACCATGAGCGAATCAGAAGCAAAGGCGTTTTTTGCCTCAAAAATTAAAAAATCGTTCATCAACCTTGACAATAAAGCACTCACCCGTTCCGGTAACCAGAAGATGTATGAGGTGATCTGGCATGACTCTGACAACACGCAGGACTACTGGGATGTCCAGATCGGCGTCGGGTATATCGCCATCGGACAGGGTAAAGTATATACTGCAGAATCCCAGCTCCAGGGCGATCCCGGTACGATCTGGAAGTATCATGCATGCAAACCGTGTGAGAACTGCGAGAACTGGGCTGTGGAAAAAGCGTTCAATAAAGACTGCTCACGGGATAGTGACTGTCTCGGAGGACTGTCCTGCAATGCAGGCTATTGTATGAAACCGGGTTCGGGACAGGTTCAGCCGCAGCAGAGTCCGGGGCAGGTTACCTCACCGGGACCCGGATCAACGGGGGGTAACGGTCCCGGGTCTGCGTGTAAAACAACCGGCGATTGCGCTTCGGGTCTTTCCTGCACAAACGGTGCGTGTTCAATTCCCGGCGGAAAACCCTGATCCCTTCCATTTCCTTTTTTCGTCCCGATTGAAGTTATCAGTGCCAGTGACATTCGATCTGTTCCGGAAAACCGGAATGCGGCGGACCTGACAGATGCTGGCACCTGTTGCTGCAGGTAACTTGCTTCATTCCGGGACATCGGCAGCAGATGAATCATCTGACGTGTAAGGTTGGACCATATTGAAATTTCACCGAATGTAATCCAAGTAAAAAACCTGAACATAAAACAATCCTCCAAAAAATGGGACTTTTGGGCACAGTACAGATGAACATGTCACCTTAATATCTGGCGATATCCTGGCTTTCGGTTTATTTACAGAGCGAAATAATCTTTTTTCGCATAAAAGACCATTTATTGTTTATGCGAATGCTGAACAATTTGAAATTCTGAGTTATTACTCAAAAAATATGTTTAAATACTATAAAAGATAATTAAAAAATATCCCCATAAACGGAGGTGGTTTGATTTTATTCCGGGTTAATTCTCATGTACCGCATCACCCAAAGTACACATCCTCAATCTGCTGTAGGTTAGAACAGCAGATGAACAGCCTCCAGTCCCATAACAATATCAGATAAAAATCTTTTTTCTTGTATGTTCCTCACCTTTCCTTGTGGATAAGGGACATGTATTCCAGAGCGGTAAATCTCACAGCCGACAGGTGTCGTGCTATACCAAAAACAGTATTGTGAGGACGGCCTTTATCAACCGGGTGGACCTTGCGGTTATACCGTTAGTATCATCTGCCGGGCATCACGTTTCTCAAAAGAGGACAACCGTATGCCGAGAAGACGGATCGGACGGCCATCAAAAATTTCCCGTAGCAGGGAGTGTGCAGTAGAACGCACAGTAGTTGGATCATCCGTATAATGTGAGAGTGTTCGGGCTTTTGTCCGGGTCACAAAACCGGTGTATCGCACTTTGACCGTAACGGTCCTGCATCGCAGGGATTCATCAACAAGATTCCGGCATACATCCCGTGCAAGTGCATCAATGGTTGCCGCAGTTACCTGCTCATCTTTGGTATCTTCAGGAAAGGTTGTCTCGCGGGAGACCGACTTCACACCGTCCCGCTCTTCTACCATGTCATCATCGATGCCGGCGGGGATTGCCTGAAGGGCGATGGCAGAACGGCCGAACCGGGCGATCAGCACCTGGACATCATATTCTGCAAGATCCTTGATCGTCCTGATACCCATCTCAAAGAGCTCTGCTTCTGATTTCCTGCCAATTCCGGGAATCTTCCGTACCGGCATCGGGGCAAGGAATGAGAACAGGCCCTCTGGTTCAACAACCGTGAGACCATCGGGTTTATTGACATCTGACGCGATCTTTGCCACCACTTTTGTCGGTGCAATACCAATCGAGCAGGTCAGCCCGAGCTGTGTGTGGATATCGTGCCTTATCCGGACTGCAAGATCTCGTGCAGAAGAGAAAATTCCCAGCGAACTCACATCCAGAAATGCCTCATCGATACTTACCTGCTGGAACGGCAGATCATGGGATTTTAAGATCATCATCACTTCAGCAGAGGCTTTGGCATACCGGGGAAAATGAGGAGGGATAAATATGGCGTGAGGACAGAGAACAAAAGCCTGCGAGATGGGCATTGCAGACCGTATGCCAAATGCCCGCGCCTCGTACGAACAGGTACTGACAACTCCCCGACCTGTGCCTTGCCGGGGATCCGCGCCAATGACGACGGGTTTTCCTTTCAGATCCGGGTTCTCCCGCATCTCAACAGAGGCATAGAAACTGTCCATGTCGAGATGCAGGATGATCCTCTGGGGCTCCCTGCTCGTTGCACCCCGGGCAAAATTCCCGCAACTGCATTTCAGTACTATGCTGTTTGTCATATCAGTTCGCAACCAATGCAAAATCACTGAGCCTGCACTGCCGCTGCCGGATTGTTTCCCGCAGCAATGCACCTTCCTCGATAAACCGGGTTATCGGCAGGGAAAACGATTCGGAGATATGGGAGAGGGCGGACCGGATATCTTCAAACTCCTGTGCCGGCTGCCGCATTGCTCCCCGGACATTCTCACGGACATTGAAGACGCCCATAGGTACATAACCCCGGTGTGCTTCCCTGAGAATAATCGCACCTGCCTGCTCCTGTTGCCGGGCAAGGGCTTCGAGCACGGCCATCTTGCAGGAGTAATAGCACCCCCCGAGATGAGAGTATTCAGTCTTTTTCTTGTACCCTTCATGATCTGAAAATACCAGCTCCTCGTTGCCCAGCACTTTCAGAAACGCTTCCGACCATTCGTACTGCCAGCCGGTGGGCATCAGGATCACCGCGTAATTGTTGTGAAGGCTTGAGAACTGGTGAACCCGCCAGGTGTCGATCACCGGGTTTTTCTTCACTTCAGTCAGGAGTTGATCACCAATCATGGTATCGCACGCGGTGATCGACCAGCGGGTGGGAACCAGGTGACGGTTCCGGTCCATCCCCATGGTTCCGACAGAAAATGCTTTCTGGATGCTGGAGAACGGGACCCCCTGCCGGTGCAGGCCGGTGACTGCCTCGGCAGATCTCAGGTCCGTGTCATAGAACACCTTTTCGAGATGGTAATCCCATCTCCCGCTCTCGATCTCAAACCGCTCGATCCCTGCACTCGGGCCAAACGGGGTATACTCTTCGGAGAATGTTGTACCGGTTGGAATTGTCGAGAATGCAACTTCGCTTTCTATGGATGTGGTGGATAAGGATATCTCCTGGAGTTTCTCTACAAACCGCGAGCTGAGATCCGCAGCATTCACCATGGATTTCCCCCTGACAAGATTGAGCCGGTACCCGATGATCTCTTCCTGCGTGCGGTTTTGGGCAATCCATGACTCGGGCTGGTCCATGATCGCGGTATCACCATGCTGGGGAGCAATCATCGGGCCGGCATACACATCCGGGTAATTCCAGCTGCCGATAAACACTGACGGGGGAGAACTTCCCTCCATCTCTTTTTCCACCTCAACCGATTTCATCTGCATTGTGGAAGCAGTCAGTTGTTTGAGATATGCACCTTTGCCGATCATCAGATTGAAAAAGAGGTGAGTGGGTGGAGTAATAAGGGTTAGAGTGGGCGGGGAGAAAGTGTAAGCGACAAGTAAGTTTTATGAGATGTCTCACCACCATTTATACAATACATACCTTCATTGGCCTAGAACGTCATACATATACCAAAGGAGTTGTCTGAATTAGACCGAATAATAACGATGATATAGATCCAAACGCAGTAAACGCGGACGGAACGCCGGTCGTCCGGGTTCGCCTGCCCAAGAAATGGGCCAATGAGCAGTTCGCATTCGCAGATCTCATGATGGGTGCAAATCATATCCGGGTCCGGTGTTACGATGGTGTCACCCGGATGGGCAGGATCAAGGGAAAGATCAAGAAGCGCGCATGGATACGCGAAGGTGACATCCTGATTGTCACCCCCTGGAGTTTCCAGGATGAGAAATGCGATATCATCTACCGTTACCTGCCACCCCAGGCTGACTGGCTGCGCAAGAACCGGTATCTCTGATACTTTTTTTAATATGAAAATGGCTGGGCCATTTTCATGTACCTGCATACCTGTTGTAATAGGAACCAGGTGACTTTTTTTCAGGTGTGCTTATCGAAACACGCAGAAATTTTAAAAAAAAAACTATTTACGATATACTCTGCCAGATGGCAAGTACGAACTCAAGAGCGATCAGGATGATGATCACCCATTCGAGGAAATTTGAGTGCTGGATGCGCACTTCATCTGAAAGCATTGAATAGTTCTCCCGGATCACATCGATCTTCCGGGTCACGCTCTCACTCCACTGGCCACTGCGCAGCACTTTGAGGGCGGTAGCATACACCCGGGCATAATAGATATCTTCAGTCACTTTGATCAGGTTGTCAACTTTTTCAATGATCTCAGAGATCTCTGCATACATCTCCATCTGGGCGGCCATGATCGCGTGATACTTTCGGCTCCGGCGGAACTGTGACAGCCGGTCGGCATGTTCAATATCATCGTACATCTTCTCCATCCCGCGGGTGAGCTCCCTGTCATAGTACCGGAGTTCAAGCACCTGCACGTTGGCAAACTCGATCAGGTCAATAATATCTGTCGGGGTTTCAGGATTGCAGATAAGTGCAGAGTCCCACGAGAGCATGACGAGATCATCAATCGTATAACTCAGCGAGTTCTTTACAACCTCCTGACGCATCTGGGGGGAGATCTTTGCGGTTTCCCCGGTCAGGAGCGGTATTGGGTCGATCGAATCGTCCCGGCGGTCGGTCACGTAGATCGTGTAATCCTCAAAAAACTCGGGATCAATCGCGAAATTCTTGATATGCGGTTTAATGATCTCACCAAGGGTCTTGAGATACTGGACATAATACTCAGAAAGCCCCTCCTGCCCTGCAAACAGGAACGCGAGATTCTCCAGTTCGTTATAATCAGCATCCCGGTCATCATGCACAAAACAGAAACTGATCGCACCGATATCAAACACCCGCGCAACCACCGAAAACTCAAATGACCTGCCCTCACGCTCCACCCGGATCGGGTGCATCTGGATCATGAGGGGCGGGTCTTCCATCATGATGGACTTTGGTTTGACCCGGACAAAACTGGTCCGTGCCGTGAAATAATTTTGAGCGAGCGCACGCTCGAGCCAGTCGATGTCGATCTCTCTGCCGATATCGTAGATCCGGTACAGGCGCAGTGATATCATATGGGTATGCCCCCGTCAAAGCCCGGGAGGCTCCAGGAATCGGACTCGTACTGCATACTGGACAACTCTCTATGAGAAAGTGACTTTAATACCATAAAGGGATATGCCAAAAAGAGGGGGCGGGCTTATCAATCTCATCAATTCAGGATTTTCGGATGCCGTTTGTAAAAAAATCTGTTCTGTAGAAATCATTTAGAAAACACTGACCGCTCTCGGGGGCTTCGCCCCCGCCACTGGGGCACCCCCCATTGCGATGACGATGTATTACCTGTAACCGGATTCGGGCTATCGCGCTGCGCCCGTCTCCCAACGGGGGACTGGTGGCGCAAAAGGGGGGCAATATATTATGTAAAAAAAAAGGTTTTCCTATGAAAATCATATTATTCGGAAAAATGGAGATGTATCCTTTTTACAACTGCGATAAACGCCGCCGCACCAAAAAGGGACGCCCCCGCGGCGGTTTTAATGAATAAGCGGTTGAAACCTCTTTGTCCCGCCGTGCCTAAAGAGAGGCCCTGAGGCGGGGGAACATCACAAAACGATTTTCATGCTTCTGGTGTGAACTCCCGTTCATGCACGTTTCTACAGAGCAAAAAAATCAGGAAACCCCGGCTTTGAGTGATGCGTAATGTTTCCGGTTGAGGGAACGGGGATCGCCGGGTTTTAAGGCCAGTGCCGTATCGAAAGCCCCTGCAGCCTCCGCATATCGTTTCTGGTCGAGCAGTACAAGCCCGAGATTGTACCAGCCATGGAAATATTTTTTATCGAGCTCAAGTGCCTTATGAAACGATGTGAGTGCGGCTTCGGGTTGTCCCAGTCGCCGGTGAATAAGTCCTTTGTTGTTCCAGCACTGTTTATTTGCAGGATCAAAACGGAGTGCATGACCGTAGGCTTCGAGTGCTTCCTGGTACCTCCCGAGATCCGCCGCAGCGCGTCCGATATAATACCAGCTGCGTGAACTGGAAGGGTCAATTGCCAGTACCCGGTGAAATGCACCAATGGCCTCTTCGTTGCGGTGATTCCGGTAGAGATCGATACCAGTCGAATACCATGCAAGCGATGCGTCATGAGGGGCCTTCCGTTTTTTATCCAGGAAGGCTACATAATTGCGGCCCCTCCGTGTCAGGAAGAGCGCACCCCCATAATTCCTCCGCATGAGCGAGAGCTGCTCTGCCACCTGGTTTGCCCGGATATAGGCCTTTTTGCCTGCACCCGACCTCCCGATATTGATTAAGACAAAACTTTTCCCCACCCATGCGAGCGCATGCAGGGGTTCAAGAGAGAGAACCAGATCATATGCCTGCAGTGCAAGTTCATAGGATCCTTCCCGGCTGTGGAATACAGCCTTGTTGAACCATGCCCGAACCAGCCCGTTATCCAGAGAAATTGCTTTTTCAAACGCAACAAGAGCCTCCTGGTTACGGTTCAGCTGCCAGAGCGACACACCCTTGTTATACCACGCTACTGCGATTACCGGGTCTATAGCAAGGGCTGCATCGTATGCTGCAAGCTCTTCTTCGAACCGGAAGAGCCGGAAGAACGCAAGACCTTTGTTCACCCAGATAATGGCAGCCGTCTTATCAAGTGCCAGTGCATGATCAAAATTGATGATTGCCTCTGCAAACTGCCCGAGATCGACTTCTGCAAGACCCTTATTGTACCATGCGGCCATCATGGCGGGATCAGCATTGAGAGCGTTTTCATAGGAGTGTATCGCTTCTTCCGACCTGCCAAGTGTATCAAGTGCCACTCCGCGGTTATACCAGAGGGGGGCTGAATGGAAATCAGTCCGAAGTTCGTTATCGTACTCCTGCACGGCTTCTTCCATGAGGCCGGCCAGTGTTTTTTCAAACGCCCGGCTGCCCCATGCTTCCGAACTGTGCGGATTGACCGGGGGCATGCGGGATGTAACCAGTATACGATCTTCGGTGCTGGAGACAAACCGGAATATTTTTCCCTCAGTATACCAGACCGCTGCACAGTCGGGGTTGAGCAGAAGCGCCCGATCAAACGCCTGCATTGCATCGCTGTTCTTCCCCAGTTTTCCCAATACCATTCCCTTGCCGGTCCAGGCATCCGGCATCGCGGGATTTAAGGAAAGGGCATTGTCAAATACCTCGAGCGCTTCAGGAAACCGGCCCAGTTCTGCAAGTGCTACCCCTTTACCTGCATAGGCAGATTCACTGTGCTCATCGAGTTTTATCGCTTGCTCATACACGGCAATTGCTTCTTCGTATAACCTCAGCTCAATGAGAGCAGATCCTAGTGTAACCCGTGCAAGGATATTGTCTGGCTCAAGCGCGATCGTCTTTTCTGATAATTCCTGCGCCTTTGCATAATCCCCCAGTACAAAATAAACAAGGCTCTTTCCGATCAGGGCTGCTGAAGTATCGGGAGCATCCCGCAGGGCCTGGTCATAAGCCTCGATCGCACTATCATACCGTTCAAGTGCGACCAGGGCATCACCCCGGCCCGTCCATGCAGGAAGGTAATCCGGTTTTAATTTAAGTGCATGATCAAAGGATTGCACTGCATCTTCATTACGCCCCAGCAGGTGCAGGGCGATACCACGGCTGTACCAGACAAATTCATTGTCTTTTCCCAGCGTCAGGGCACGGTCGAATGCCTGGATAGCTTCGGCGTTTTCAAAAAGATGGGCTAGCGCCATTCCCTTGCCATTCCATGCGCCTGCATTATCCAGATCAAGAGCAAGCGACTGCTCGAATGCAAGGAGCGCTTCCTGATGCCGATTCTCCGCCTGAAGAGACAGACCTGATATGTAGAAGGATCGTGCATCATCCATGTGCAGGCGTCTTGTTTCTGGAATGATGAACTTTTCCGCCCTAAGTCATGCAGGAAAACAGCAGAAGAAAAATGATTAGTGTGTCTTTCGCATGCAGAAGGCAGCACAGCACCCGCTGATCACAAGCGCACCTGCGGTAACTTCAACGGGCAGGGGGGATTTTGCCGTGGTGGCTGCAGCGGGAGCAGCAGTTTTCGCAGCCTCGGGGGTGGCAACGGGAGCTGTCAACTGGAACGTAAGCTTGGTGTATATGTCGTCTTGTCCGGGCAGATTAAAAGCAGCGGAAAGCGCCTGGGCTGCTGCTGCATCCTGCACACTACCGACTCCCGTGAAATTGAAGATCATCGCATTGGTCTTTGTGTTGACGACCTGCCCGGAATATATGCCGGCATCAATCAGATCGATATTGAATGTCCCATCAGGGCCCGGGCTCTGGACAAAGACATAGTACATTGCCGGGGGAAGTCCCGTTGTCGGGTAGGTTTTGGAGAATGTCCCGTCTGCATTGACCGGGACGGTTGTTGCATTGATATAATTCCCGGCAAATATCCATATCTGGACACCTGAGGCAAGGTTCGCACCGGTTGCTACACCACTGATGGTGACGGGGTCGCCGACTGTGGGTGCTACCGATGAAACGGTTGCACTGATGAAAGGTTTTGCCGGAGAGGTTGTTGTCGCAGCTGATGAATCGACCGCACCGGAAACCGGAAGCACAAGGAGTGCTGCCAGCACCACAAGAGTAAGGACTGCAAATCCAGAGGATACAGATTTCTTCATACGGAGTTTTTAGGGAGTGATCACTATTAGCATTATTGTTTTATTCCTTAACCACCGGTACCAGAATTCTTATTCCTGATCGCCACGAATGCCAATCATAACCATGATACACCCGATTATTCCACCAGGAATACGATTCTCTCCGGATCGCAGGATGATGTACTACCTCTTCCTGCTCGGGTTCTTTGCAATTTTTTCCACCACGATCTCGAAAAACCCGGTGCTCCCCCTCTTCTCGCAGGCTATCGGGGCAAATGACGCGGTGATCGGGTTAGTGGCGGCGGTTTCTCCCCTGGCCGGCATCCTGTTCTCGTTCCCGGTTGGTGTATTGTCTGATCATATCGGGCGGAGAAAACTGCTCATTACTTCGGGATTAGTGTTTTTGTCTGCCCCGCTTCTCTACCTGCTCATCTTCGATCCGCTCTGGCTGATTCCGGTCCGGTTCTTTCACGGTACCGCCACTGCAATTCTCGGGCCGGTCATATCTGCAGTGATCGCCGAACGATTTCCGGAGAACAAGGGGGCAATGCTCGGGCAGTACTCATCGGCGACACTCATCGGGAGGACAATTGCACCGCTCGCAGGAGGAATCATCATCTCCTCATTCATGATGTACCCGGGGTTGCTGCCCTATCGGATGGTATATGTTGCTGCAGCTCTCTCTGCAGTGCCAGTATTCATCATGACCCTCATGTATCGCGAAGACCGCCCTGCACCGTTAACCCTGCTCCCGATCTCAACATTCCATGAGAGTTTTACCGCATTTTTCTCCAATACCCGGCTCCGTGCTACCGCACTCGTTGATATGGCAACTTACTTTACGTTCGGGGCATTCGAGACATTCCTCCCCCTCATCCTTGTATCACGGGGCATCAGCCCTTACCTGATTGGCATCATCTTTGCAGTGCAGGTACTGATCATTGCAGGGACCAAACCGTTCTTTGGAACACTCGCTGATCGTTTCGACAAACGCATCCAGATCTCAGCAGGTCTCATCATCCTTGCAGGTTCAGCGGTTTGCATTCCTTTCGTATCGGATTTTTCTACGGTCATTCTGGTGAGTGCTGTATTTGGCCTTGGTATGTCTCTGTCTACTGTTGCAACCAGCGCATATATCGCTGATGTTGCGAGAAAAGAACAGATCGGGGCATCGATGGGGGCGTTATCATCAACCATGGACATTGGACATGCGGCAGGTCCGCTTGTCACGGGTATTGTCGTTATGGCAGCTGGCTATGCATATGGTTTTTTTGCCAGTTTTCTGCTCACGATTGCAGTTGCAATTATCTTTGCGGTATCCGTCCGGAACAGGTCCGGATAATTAAAAAAGGTGATTCATCATTTGGTGCCACCAACCTTTAATGTCAGATATCAAATCAACAAATAGTTAACATTTTGTTGTCTGTAGTAAGCCTATTTTGATAATACCATACCCCCCTCTTGCGCCACCTGTCCCCCGAGGGGGACAGGGCGCATTGTGATTGGATGAGGTGGGTTACAGGTAATACGTCGTTATCGCAATCCGGGGGATGCCACAGTGGCGGGGGCGGAGGTGGAACCAAAGCCCCCAAGAACATCTGATAAGTTTTCTCTTGGAGATGGCTTCTTAAAAAAACTGAAACAAAATCTTAATTGGTGGCTCTAATTAACGAATCACCTTAAAAAATATATCATCGTGTGAACGTTGTTAAAAATTCGGTCTTTGCGAGGGTGTGCCCTTGTAACGCCCAGTCAATTGACTCCCGGTCTGCAGTCGGCTGGGTGATATCCATGTCAACGGCATATAACCGGAATATGTACCTGTGTGTTGTCCCGATTGGGGGGCAGGGAGGATAATATCCCCTTGACCCGGCACTGGTGTCAGCCTGCTGCGCTCCGTCTGCCAGCACCTTCTGGGGGGTCTGGCCTCCGGGTATGCTACCGGTTTTCGGGGGAATGTTATAGACAAGCCAGTGGGTGAATGTCCCGGCCGGTGCATCAGGATCTTCAAGGATCAGGACGAGACTTTTCGTCCCGGCAGGAATACCATCCCATGAAACGGGAGGAGATTCGCCTGCACCTTTGCAGCTATAGATATCCGGAAGAGCCAAACCCGATGCAAGTGCGTCGATATTGAGAGTAAAAGATCCTGAGCGTGCAGGGGAGGGCGCCGGTTGATAAACGGGTTGTCCCTGAACGGGAGATGCGGGGACCTTCGGGGATGGGGTTATTGAGGTACACCCACAGGAGATGAAAAGTAAGATGAGGATTACTGCAGAAAGTATGGACCAGCGATTATCCATAACCGAAAAAGAGCATCCGGGATAATAAGTGTTCCGATAACCCACATCTGGATCTTAACAATAATCACCAACAAATGGCAGCCACTTATATACACTTCCGGTATCAATAAATCGTACAACATACGGCACAGATACCCGCCGGATGGAGTGAGGTGCCATCATGAAAATGCAGAGTACTCCCCAGACACCCCAGATCTCCGGGCCCATCCCTTTGAGTTTCTGTATCATCCTCTACAAAGATGGCAGGATTGACCGGCTGGTGGACCGTCCTCTTGAAGAATACCTTACGGCAATCCGCGATGCCAGTATCGCCTGGATCGATTGTAGTACCAGTGATGATGATAAAGAGATCGAGCAGATCGCTCAGGTAACCGGTTTCTCCAAGATCCCAATCCCGAAACTGTCCACGGGTTTTTACTCAGCCTACGAAGATTACGACACCGAATTGGGCATCATGCTCCCTTCGGTAACCGTTAAGGCAGAGAAGATGACCGTTCACCCCCTCTTTGTCCTTCTCCGCGACAATTTCATCATAACCGTTCACAGTCAGGAGATCAACCGGCTCCTGAGATTCTCCCGGTATGCCCCCCCGTTTTTCAAAAAGATTGCGGAGGAGCCGCTTATCGACAAGATCACCCTCGTTCTCGAGCGGATCATCGATGAGAACAATGACCGCAACTTCGAGTACCTCCGCGAGATCGAGATGCATGGCGACCAGATCAGCAAATCACTGATTGAAGAGAACTTAGCCAAGAGAAAGATCGCCCACGATATCTACCGGATGAAACATGTGCTGATCGATTACCTGAACGTGCTCTGGGCGACAAAGGATGTGGTCGATTCGCTGCGGTACGGGGATGCGGACCTGATCACAAACGAAGAAAAACTTTTAGGCAGGATCGGCATCCTGTCGGATAACATCGACCGGCACATCGAGCTCTCGGAACAGATGTCAACGGTACTCGCTTCAGGGCTTGAAGTGATGCAGAGCATCTACAATAACCAGCTCCAGAGTTTGAACAACCGGTTCGCGCTCGTCACCGCGTACCTCACGGTGCTCGGCACGGCATTTCTGGTTCCCAATACGATCGCCACCATCGCAGGGAGCGGAATCATGGACGGGACAATGGCAGCACAATGGTGGTATGTACCGCTCCTCATCCTCTCCACGGTGATCGCGACACTGGGTTCTTACCTCTGGGTGCTCCACGTCTGGAAGATGAAAGGGGACGACTGATAAGCGGGATTTCTGCCGGCTTTGTTACCGCCCCTTTTTTGATCTTCTTGAGTTCGGGTTCGAACCAGAGCCCGATGCACTGCTTTACGATGCCAAAACCTGCATCGCTGTCAAGGAATATGGCACCGATCAGAGCTTCTACGGTGTCGGCAAGGATTGTTTCTTCCCCATGCCTCATCAGCTCTTTCTCCCCGCGCCCAAGGCGGATGAACCGTTTGATCTTTAACCGTTTGCCGACTTTTGCCAGGGTCTCGTTCTTCTCAACCGGTTCTTTGTTTACCGTGATCTCACCTTTGGTCTCGAGACCTTTTTCCATGAGATAGAGGATCAGCCCCGTCTTGAGCACGGCATCTCCGAGCGTGCTGTAGGCTTCCTGGTCCATGCACCGTTTGTTCTGCTGGAGCAGTTCGTGGGCACAGGCAGGATGCGTGAGTGCCCGTATCAGGTGCTGCGGTTCAAAGAAATGATAGCCGAGAATCTGTTCGATCTCTGCACGGTCATCTGCGTCCATGTCTATGTAGTGTTCACGGGAGTATCTGATAAAACAAACGGCATGAAATACAAACTGCACTTCGTTTTTCATACTCGTTCTCCATCCACCCAGGAGATGAACAACACCAGAAGACAGGGGAGTATTCTCAAATATTTATAAAAACAAGAGCACGCTGGCTAAACCGGTTGATCCTCAGACGAAAACCTGCCAGATGGGAGTATTCACATAATTTGAGAAGAGACACTAGTTTTTTATATATGTTGAGTAGTATTTAAAAAAAAAAGGTGTGAAAACATGAAGACAGACGATGCAAAGAAGATCATTTCTACAGCAATTGACAGGGAAGTCGAAGCATACACATTTTACCGTGGCGTTGCTGACAAGGTTAAGGACAAGGCATTAAAGTCACTGTTTACCGAGCTTGCCGGTGAAGAGAAGAAACACCGCGAGTTCCTGCAGGGAATGCTCACAAAGGATGTTGCAAAGATGCACTTTGATGCATCGCATGACTACAAAGTCGGAGATTCTCTTCCGACTCCCGCTCTGTCAGTAGACATGAAACCCCTTGAGGGCATTGTCATCTCTATTAAGAAAGAGCTTGAAGCAATGCAGATGTATACACAGCTGGCCAACCTGTCAAAGGACATCGAGACGCAGCTGCTCTTTTCCCAGCTGGCAAACATGGAACGCGGCCACAAAGCCCGGCTCGAAGATCTCTACACAAACATGGCGTTCCCAGAATCCTGGTAAGCTGACGACCCTGTGTGGCAGGGATGCGTAAAAAGCATCCAATCTTTTTTTTATTTTATCGTTTCAATACAACGATTCAGTACACATTCCACAATACGGCGTTCCGGTATGACCATCCGGGAAAAACCTGGTTTTTACCAGAACTGGTGTTCACCAATGATATTTATTCCGATCAGAATGAGGATAACACCGCCGATTATCTCCATTTTGTTGCCAAGAATATCTTCAAGCCGCTCGCCCAGCATCACACCGGCAAACGAGATCGCAAAACAGACCGCCCCGATGATAATGGCAGGTATGAGCACTGCGGTCTGAAGTACCCCGAAACTGACACCAACAGCAAGGGCATCGATGCTGGTTGCAAGAGATAAAACGATCACCGGGACCAGCTGGACAACCTCGATACGGGCCTCCTCTTCGCCTCCGCATACACCCTCCCATATCATCTTCCCGCCAACTATGGCAAGCAGGATAAACGCAATCCAGTGATCCCAGGCAGAAATGAATCTGATAATGGATGACCCGGCCAGCCATCCTATGACGGTCATACCTGCCTGGAACACACCAAAAAATACCGCGATGATTACCGCAGCGAAAATCAGCCGGGTTTTTGTTGTCGTACCGATGGCAAGCGACACGGCAAAACAGTCCATAGAAAGGCCAATGCCAATCACGGCCGGTATCAGAAGATCCATTTGTCTTAATATACTGGGTCGGGAAATCTGATAAGATCACGCATTGGAGGTTTTTCTTATGACGTGACGGGGATTATCACGGGCAGGATATTATGTCCGGGAAGTTATGGCCGTTTAAGGAAATCCAACGCCGCCGAGTTCATGCAATAGCGTTTGCCCGTAGGGGCAGGACCGTCGTCAAAGACGTGCCCCAGGTGAGCCCCGCACCGGGAACAGAGCACTTCGGTGCGTCTCATCCCGCCAGAGTTATCCGTGTGGGTGCGGATGTTGAGTTCCGATACGGGAGCAGAGAAGCTGGGCCAACCGGTGCCGGAATCGAATTTGGAAGCCGATTCGAACAGGTCGGTACCGCAACAGGCACAGGTGAAGATGCCATGCTCTTTGAATGCATGATATTTACCGGTAAATGGGTATTCCGTGCCCTTTTTTCGCGCCACGTCATACTGTTCCGTGGTGAGAAGTGCCCGCCATTCTGCATCGGTTTTTACCACCGGAGGTACATCTTCTGTTCTTCCCGTGCGGGCATTGTAAATGGGAATTTTATCTCTACCGTTCATCGCACGTCATCCCCGAACACCCCATAACGAGTTACGTGGATGGGACAGAACATAGAACTTTTGTTTGAGGAAAAAGAAGGCGCTAAAGATTCAGAGCCCGAAAAATCCGAGTATCCGGCTCTTTGCATCCTTGTGGAAGATCTTCGCACCTTCCTTGATATTGCGCACATCTTCTACGGTATAAAGAATTTCAGGATATTCCCGCGAGAGTATGCCCATCAGCCGTCCGAGTTCTGAACGGGGCACAATCATGAAGACAATCGTCACCGTAGATGAGAAACTGCCCGTTCCCTCGATCCGGGTCATACCATACCCGAGGGTAGCGAGCTCGGTTATGAGCGGTTGGGGATCAGCCGGGATAAAGAGCCGGACGATCACATACCCAAGGGAGATCATCTTCTCGATCTCCATGCCGAGCAGAGTCCCGAGACCATAGCCGGCAAGATAGGCAAAGAGATTCAGGTAATCCGACAGGTTGGTGAGCACCAGACCGGTAGAGAGCAGCCAGATGCCGGTTTTTATTATGCCAATACAGGCAGCAAGGTTTGCATGCCCCCGGTTGATGTAGATCGTCCTGACCGTTTCAAGACTGGTCTCAACGATCCGTGCGATCAGGATAATGAAGGGTAATACCAATCCACCCAGAACAACCGATTCCATCCCACACCACACTCTTGATCGTAATACTCTTACGGGGGGTCTTGAATAGATTGCGGAATGATACGGAAATTCCCTGTCCGGGCAGGGTGTAATCTCCATGAAGAAAAGGTCGATGGAAAATGGATATTTGTCCGGCAGGTGTATCCCGGGTAAACTGTGCTTAAGCAGTCATTTCACTTTTCGTCATGGCTTCGAGACGTAACGCGATCTGCTGGAGCGTGTTGACTTCGAGGAAGATGAGAATATTTCCGGCAATTTTGTGTTCATCTGAGGTCAGCTGGACACGAAAAAGGATCACATCATCCACTTCTACGGTCATCTGGGCAACAAGAGAAGTGATGGCCGCGTGCGCCATATCAACAACAAGAACCGGGGGGGAAGGGAGCATAACCATGCCGATGAGATCGGAAGTTGCGCTTAAAAAAGATGAGATCATAATGTTGCCGACTTCGAGGATCGCACTCTGGTCCATCTCACTGAACGAGTGGTCGAATTCCGAAGTCCCCTCCATGATATTTGCGGTGCGTTTGGCAGAGTCGCGGGGAAAATGCAGGATTAAATATCCCCCGTGCGGGATATCCCCCTGGAGCTCAAAGATGACCATAGTGGTCAATTCATCCGTAACGAATTCTCCCACTTTTGAGATATCGATAACATCTATCTTAGGCACACTCATGCCGATGTTGGTGTTAAGCATCTGCGATAGTGTAGTAGCCGAATGTGCAGAACCAATATTGGCGAGTTCCTGCAACGCATCCATCTGAACAGCAGTAAATTCCATGGTACACTTTTAAGGGATTAACACCAGAAGGCAGGTCCTGGCCGGTTCCCCTTCCATCTGCCCGTATCCCCGGCTGCATCAACCGGATACTTCAGGTATTGAGGGGATGCTATTTCTGATCATTTATACTTTTGTGATAATTGCCGGAACAACAGGGCCCGGTGTATCGGGTTTTGTATCCACTCCGGTCATCGTTGCTGTGAGTGTAGGGGGGGGTCCATTATCCATGACTGGATTTAAACGAATTTCTCAGGCACTTCGGGTTTGTCGTGCAGGATGAAGGGCAGCCGGATCATAACCGCCTGCGCCGTTTTGCAAAGGTAATCTTTTCTTCGAGGGCTTTTTGTTTCTCTTTGATGACCCCCGGGGGGGCGCGATCAACTTTTAATGCCGCAATTTCCGCAAAGTCCGTGATCATGTCCAGTTCTTCTTCGCGGGTAAAATCTTCATGGGACAATCGTTCCAGGAACTCTTCTTCTCCCTCGATTGCCCTTTTGGGAACAGGATAGTCCACCCGGTATTTTGCCTTGCAGTACCGGCAGCGGGTGTGATATTCACCGTTATTCCGCTGCTCTTTTAAGATGAGTTTGAAATTAAGTCCTTCGCATTTGGGGCATTTCCATTCGAGAGTGAGCCCTTTTAAGACGCCGCTTGTATCGTGTTCAAAGAATTGCTCGAACATTTTTGTGCCCGTGTTTCTGCTAAAATACTGGTTTACCGTTGATCCTGATTAATGCTATGGACGGGGAAATTCCTGAACATCGCAGATTAATGACAGGAAATACAGTCATCATCTTAAAAAAAGGAGTGAAACGATTCGCGATGAGGGATTACCGAGCAGGGATACCTGATCAATACCTGTTACGACCGGGCGCTTGATTCTTGTATTCTTAAAACCGATCTGGTAGGGAACAGCTATGGGAAACCAGGAAGACCTGAAGATACCGGATAAGGACGAACATCCCCTCCTTACGGATCCCCCCTTTTATCTTCCTGAGTTTGAGAAGTCATACCGTTATATCATCGACGAATACGAGGTGGCACCGAAAGATATTGCGATCTTCATGCCCTGTGCGGTGCGGAAACCCTACAGTGCGAGCCCGAGCCACCAGTTGATCCGGATGATCATCTCGCAGGTGCTGGAACCATCGCAGTACCATATCGTGATCTTCGGGACCTGCGGGATTGTGCCTGCCGAACTTGAGACCATGTACCCATATGCCCATTACAAGTACATGCTCGGGAAATGCAATGACGACAAGGTAAAGGACGATTTTCTCCGCATAGAGACCGAACGGGTTGCCGGCTATCTCGATAAGACCCGGAATGTGTACAAATATCGCATTGGTTACAGTATCGGGCTCTTTAGGGAAGCACTGATCCGGGGATCAGAAAAGGCCGGAGTGCCAATAGACCTGCTCCTTCCCACCCGGGACATTATCAACAAGGTAATTGAGGAAGGGGACTGCTCATTCCAGGAAGGCAGCCTCTCGATGGAGAAGTACCTGGGTGAGTTCTGCGATGCGCTGATCCGGTTCCGGAATGAGCGGCTGGAAAAGAAGTAGATAGAGAAATTCTGCTCTGTAGAAACGGGCATGAACGATTAAGTTCACACCCAAACCATGAAAATCGTTTTATGATTCTTCCCCGCCTCAGGACCTCTCTTTAGGCACGGAGGGGCAATGAGGTTTCAACAGATTATTCATCAAAACCACCGCGGGGGCGTCCCTTTTTGGTGCGGCGGGGTTCATCGCAGTTGTAGAAAGGATACATCTCCATTTTTTCCAAATAATCTGATTTTCATGAGAAACATTGAGAAAACTCTGACGCTACTATGGATAAGTCATATCCATGGCCACCTGTAGCCCAAAGGGCCATGAATAACTCCCGGGGGCTTTGCCCCCGCCACTGGGGCACTCCCCCATTGCGAGGACAACGTATTACCTGTAACCTTCTCGGGCTATCGCACTGCGCCCGTCCCCCAGCGGGGGACAGGTGGCGCGAAGAGGGGGGCAATATATTACGTGAAAAAAGGTTTTTTTACAATGCAAGAAATTCTAACCATAATAAACCGCTATCCCGGCAGGTAGTCATCCCTGACCGGAGAGAATACCTCGACTGCTACCGAATCAGCAACTATCCTTGCCCGGTGCTCCACATTCCCCGGAATCATCCAGCTGTCACCGGGCCGCACCTCCTGCACCGTGTCTCCGATCGTGAGGAACATATGACCGGAAACCAGGTACCCGGTCTGTTCCTGCGGGTGCTGGTGAGCGGGGAGAACTGCATCCTTTTTCAGTACGAATTCGGTCATAAGGGTATTTTTGCCGTGGACCAGCGTTTTTCTGGCGATTCCCTCAGTAACCGGTATATACCCGGAACCCTGTTTTTGTGCAAACATCAGGCACCCCTGCCTGTCTGCTCCAGCATGCGGAGCACCGCCTCCCCAAATTCCTTCGTTCCCGCTGAACCGCCGAGATCCCGGGTCTTTATACCCTGTGCAAGCACAGCCCGTATCGCCGATTCAATATGATTCTCTCCCTCTGCATCCCCGATATAGGTCAGGAGCATCCCCGCACTCCGCAGGGCAGCAATGGGATTGGCGAGGTTCTTGCCGGCAATATCCGGGGCGCTGCCATGCACCGGCTCGAAAAGGGCATAATGCTCGCCGATATTTGCGCTCGGCACCAGTCCCAGCCCCCCGACAAGGTACGAGGCGACATCCGACAGGATATCCCCGAAGATGTTGGTCGTGACCACGACATCGTAGGATGCCGGGTGCTGGAGCACATCGAGCGAGAGGGCATCGATAAACTTGTCATTGTAAGAAATCCCGGCTTCCTTTGCCTCGGCAATGCAGATGTCGCGGAAGAGTACATCGGACTTGAGCACGTTGGCCTTGTGACCGATCGTCAGCAGTTTCCGCCGCTGCCGGGCAAGTGTAATTGCCATACGGACAATCCGTTCCGTCCCTGTCCGGGTAACAACACGCAGGGTAGTCGCACGGTCCACGCTGCTCTCTTCGATACCGGAATAGAGCCCCTCGGTATTCTCTCGCACGATCATGATATCAAAACCGCCGTCTTTTACGGGACGAAGGTTTGCATACAGATCGAGTGCCTTTCTTATCCGCAACACCACGCTCTGGTAATCCTTCATCGGAGGGGTAGTGATCGCCCCGAACAGGATCGCATCTGCTCCTTTGAGTTCCCGGATCTCCTTGTCAGCACACGGGCAGCCTGTCCGCTCCCACATGCCATATCCTACGTCCACCGTGAAATAATCGAACTCCGGATGGAGCAGTTCGAGCGCTTTTTGGGCAACCGGAATCACCTCGTGGCCGATCCCGTCCCCTTCCACAATGGCAATCCGCTTCATCTTGTCCTCCACTGGTTAGCTAGTTCTTCCACCGCATGGGCGATGCGGGACGGGCTTGCACCCCAGTGCACAACAGCCCCGAATTTCCCTTTCCACATGCCAATCCCTTCGCGCTCGGAGCGGCAGCAGCGGGCGATGAATGGTTCTTCCCGCGCGGACTCCAGGGGGCAGATATTCTCCAGCCTGAAGTCCTTGCCATAACACTCGGTGTAGAACTGTGAACCGGTCAGGCAGCCGGCCACCGTCTCGCCACCCTGCATCGAATCGGCATCGAGTGTTTTAGTGTACCCCGCTGCACGGCAGGGGTAGACATCTGCTTTCACTTGCGAGATGTCCCGGGTATGATGGCAAAACATAACATCAAGTTCCCCGAAGAGTCCCGCAGCCTGGAGCTCCCGGAGACAGGCTGAAAGACTTGGGCGGGGTGGTGTCACATCGTAAACATGGATCTTAAGAAATCCCGATAGATCGGGATCGAGCACAAAGGTCATATGCTCGTCAAGCCCGGTGAAGATGGTGCACCGGTATCCCGTATCCAGCGCCACCTCGACCAGCCGTGCCCGGTCATTGATCTGCACCTTCTCCGGGTAGCGGTAGGTTTCTTTTACAGTTGCAATCACCTTTGAGGATACGAATTTACGCATCATGCCGCTTCCGGAGGGATCGGGAATGATTTCGAGCAGTTCGTAGCCCGCACCGGTATCCCGCACTAGCCAGCGGCTCAGGAAATACACGAGATCCCCGCAGGGTTTCGTTGTTGCGTACCCCACCTGCTTGCACTGCTCGGGAAATATCACCGCTGGTTCCTCCAGTACTCCACCAGTCCCCCCGCAGAGAGAATCGCCTGCATGCGGGATGAAAGCGGGTGGATGGAATGTTTCTTTCCCTCCGCTTCAACCCATCCCTCGGATAGATCAAACGTCACAAGACATCCTTCCATGCAGGTGAAGTTACATTCGATGAGCGGGAGCCCGACGTTGATAGCGTTCCGGAAGAAGATCCGTGCAAAGGATGGCGCCACCACCGCAGCAACTCCCGCTTCCCGGATCGCAATCGCCGCCTGCTCCCGCGATGAGCCGCAGCCGAAATTCTTTCCTGCCACAATCACCGATTCGTTAAGCAGGGGGGCGAGCGAGGGATCAAGGTCCTCAAACACGTGCTCAACCCAGATACGGTGATCCTTTGTCCGCAGGTAACGCCCGGCGATCACCAGGTCTGTATCGAGATCCGGCCCCACGCAGACTGCACGCCCTTTACCCTGCATCAGCACACCTCCGGTTCGGTAATTTCGCCTTCAAGTGCACTGGCTGCTGCCGTGGCAACCGAGCCGAGGTAGATCAGGCCTCCGACACCCATCCGGTTCCTGAAATTCCGGTTTGCCGTTGAAAGACAGACTTCCCCTTCTCCCAGCACACCCATATGCGAACCGAGGCAGGGGCCGCAACCGGGGGTTCCGATCGTGCAACCGGCATCCACGAGATCGGCAAGCACGCCAGTCCTGATCGCTTCTGCCAGCACCGCTTTGGAGGCCGGGACGACAATCGTCCGCACGGCCACACTCTTTCCTTTGACCGTCCGGGCGAACCGTGCAAGATCGGAATACCGTCCGTTCGTGCAGGTGCCGACAAAGACCTGATCGATCGGGAGACCGGCGATCTCCTGCACGGGTCTGACGGTATCAACCCGGTGCGGAACTGCTACGAGCGGGACAATCTCCGACAGGTCAATGGAGAGTTCCTGGACATAAGTGCAGGTCTCCGGCACCTGCTGTTTTACGGTCTGACCGGCCCGGGCAAGATACTGCACCGTCACATCATCAGCATAGAACATACCGGTCTTTGCCCCGGTCTCTACCGAAAGGTTACTCAGCACGAGCCGTTCATCCATGGAGAGCCCGGCAACTCCGTTTCCGATAAATTCCAGTGCCTTATAGGTAGCACCGTCCATACCCAGCCGGCTCACACAGGTCAGGGCAAGATCTTTAGCTTCCGCAGCACCGGAAAACGTTCCTGACAGGTGTATTCCGATCGTCTCCGGCACGCGGAACCAGGTCTCCCCGGTCAGCCAGATTGCCGCCATATCCGTTGCACCGACACCGGTTGAAAATGCCCCGAATGCGCCCAGTGTGCAGCTGTGCGAATCCGCACCGACAACAACCTCCCCAGGAAGCACAACACCCTCGCTCATGATCTGGTGGCAGATCCCGCATCCCACATCGGAGAAGTGCATGAATGAACCGCGGGCGAATTCACGCAGCTCATGCTGGAGCGTTGCCGTTGTGCTGTTGTTAGCCGGTACGATGTGATCAAAGAGCATGGAGAGCCGGGTTGTATCCGTCAGCTGGTCACTGCCGATACGTTTCCATGCCTCGAGCGTGAGGACCCCCGTGCCATCGTGAACATAGGCACGGTCCACCTTCCGGTCCACATATTCTCCTGCCTGTCCCCCCAGGATCCTCTCAGACAACGTTGCCATTATCCATTCTCCTGCTGTGCTTTTTTGATCAGTTTCCTCAGGATGTCCGGAGTAATATTGCATTTGTGTTCGGAATGATCCTTGACCAGGTCAAGGACGCGGCAGACCTGCTTGTCCGTGCATGCGCAGCCGAGCGAGGCCATGACGTGTTCGAGTGCTTTTTTGCCCGTGTGCTTGCCGAGAATAAAATGCCGCTCGCCGCCTACCATATCGGGCGTGAAGTATTCGTAGCTGGCAGGGTCCTGGAGTATTGCAGCAATGTGGATGCCGCTCTCGTGGGAGAATGCAAGTTCACCCGTCACGGGTTTGTTCCGGGGGAGTGTGATTCCTGAAAATTTTTCAACCGTATGCGAAAGTTCGGTCAACCGGGACAGGTCGTACCGTTCAATACCTTTCTTCATCCGCAGGGCGACGAGCAGTTCCTCAAGGGAAGCATTTCCTGCCCGCTCCCCGATCCCGTTCACGGTAGTATGGAGCTGGAAGGCTCCCGCTTCGGCAGCGGTGATGGTATTTGCCACCGCACAGCCCATGTCGTTGTGGCAGTGGGCGCAGAACGGCCGATCAACCGACGCAACGAGCTCGGCCATGATCCGGTGCATCTCGGAGGGAATGAGACAGCCGACCGTATCGGCAAAACTGAGGAGGACTGCACCGTGTTCTGCCGCACTCCGGTAGACTTCTTTTAAGAAGGGAAGATCAGTCCGGGACGCATCCTCGGCAGCGAACCTGACCTGCACGCCATGATCGCGGGCAAAATCGATCATCTTTAACGAGTCTTCAAGTACCTCGTTGCGGGTTTTTTTGAACTTGAGCCGGACGTGGAGTTCGGACGTGGGGATGAAGATGCTCACCATGTCGACATCACAGTCGATCGCGGTCCGGATATCCTCCTCGCGGGCCCGGGAGAAACCGCAGATCCGTGCATCGAGTCCCAGGTTTGCAATTGTCTTCACGCACTGTTTCTCATTCGGGGAAACAGCCGGGAACCCTGCCTCGATCACCTCTATGCCTATCTCGTCCAGCAGGGTCGCAATCTTTACTTTCTCTTCGCAGGAGAACGATACCCCGGGGGTCTGCTCCCCGTCCCGCAATGTCACATCACAGATCTCAATATTTAACGGTTTCATGGCTGCTTCCCTCCGGACAGGTACCTTCTATAACGAGTGTCCGGGGCGTGTCCGTCACCACGAGCTCGTTCTTAAGCATCTCATCGTCATCGGCCTGGCAGATCACCGGATCGGCCCACATAAGGTAGGGGACCGGATCATAGGACGGCTGTTTGCCCGTCATAGCCGTGCAGTTGTTGTTCATCACGATACAGAGCAGCGGGAGCCGCTTCTCGTACACATCGATCAGGGCATTCAGGCCTGAATGAAGCATCGCATAGTCACCGATCAGGGCAACTTTTGTGCTCCGTGCGGCTACCGCGATACTCGATCCCATGCCGTAACTTGCCACACCCAGTTCGTACGGGGGAGTCATTCCCAGAATTGAACAGCCCGCATCGCAGATCATTTTCATGTTCCGCACTTTGAGGATGTTCATCATGGACTTGAACGGGCAGTCTTTACAGAACGTCCGGTAATATCCCCGGTTCTGCATTACCTCCGGGAGTTCCTGGTGGACCGGCGGTTGCAGTCCCCGGTGATCCCGTACAAAACTCCGCCCGATCTCGTGCACTTCCTTTACCTGCACGGCCTGTCCCGGCAGGGGGTGTACGGTGACAATCCGGGTATTTCCCGGGGCTGCACCAACACCGGCAGGTTCTCCCTTCCACTGATTTAATGCCGAACCGTTCGACCAGTCAAACATGGTCCGGTACAGTTCTTCGGCCGCAGTTACTCTCCCGTTCATGGTCCAGGATCGGTCGGAGAGCCGCCCTTTTCCGGGGTTCCGGGGAACCGGCGCGTATTTCACTTCCGCATCAAATATGCCGGGCGTCAGCCGGAGCATAGCGACCCGGGAGAACTGCTCGGATGCCTGAAGCGCTGCCTCGACACCGCTATAGCAGGTGGCAGCATCGGGTTCGATCACGGGAAGTTCTGCCAGCTCGCCATAATACCGGGAGTCCTGTGCGGTCTGGGAACCCAGTGCTTCCGGGTCGTCCCCGGCCACGAGCAGCACGCCCCCGATGAGACCCTGTGCGGCTGCCTGCAACAGGGGATCGGCACAGGCATTTACACCGACATTCTTGATGATTACCGCAGCCCGTCGCCCTTCGAGCGAATCGCCCAGCGCATATTCGAGTGCCGTTTTCTCATTGATCACCATCTCGGCACGGGTTTTGGCACCCAGATCCGTAACGGGAAATCCCGGTACCGTATACTGCCGGTCGGTACACGCAAGCAGGGCTTCTGCGATCACCTCAATGCCTTTCATCTAGTCCCTCCCCGGTACAAGGTCGCAGCCTGCGCAGTTCGAACACATCGTAAGCGCCTCTTTCGGGTCAAGTCCCGCTTTGGAAAGTTCCCGGTTATGGATAGCGAAAATCTTCTTTAACCGTTCCGCAGTCGGGCGGGGAGTACCGGCGAGTTCAGCTACCGGGTTGAGCGGGCGCAGCACGGGAATTATCCCATGTGAAGTCAGCCGTTTGATGCAGGCTTCCATCTCGCCGTCTGTCTCACCAAGACCAATAATCACATTGGAAAAGACCCTGCCTTTCCCGAAGAGTGCCACGGAGCGGTCGAGCACCCGCCAGAGCCTTTCATAATCAAGTCCCGGGCACTGTTTTGCAAAAATGGTCGGGGTTGCCGCCTCGATATTGAACTTCACTTCGGTTACGCCAAGTGCCTTGAGCCGGTCGGGTGTCTTGTCGGTGGGATAAATCGAAACCCCGATGGGGAGAGCATAGATCCTGAGGTGCTTTATCACTTCAAGCACATAGGACTCTTCTTCTTCGATTGTGTCAAGCACGCCGCTCGTAACGGAGATTGCAGAAATCCGGTGCCGGACGGATTCGACCATCCCCGTGATCTCGTCAATCGTTTTTCGTTTGCCGCCCAGCGTTGGTACAGGACAGTAGCGGCAATGGAATATGCAGCTGCCGGTCACCGTGATGAATGCCTGGTCGGGACAGTGGCATCCCGGCTCAAGGAGCCGGCCGGGTATAAGTGCTCCCTCAAAGTAGAGATCTGCAACACCATTGCCCCGGTGGGCGATCTCGATGGCACTGAGTGGGTTTAAGGCCAGTTTGACCCGGTGGCTGCCCATGGCAAAGAAGACTGCGCCATTCCCGCCGGCACCCGGGCCTGCGGCTGAACGGGCGATATACTGTTCCGCAGGTTCACCGGAAATACGCGCTGAACCAGCGGATAGGAGACGGGCTTTTAGGTCGGTCCACTCCATAGTTCCAGCGCCTCTTTGTATTGGGTGAAGAACGGGATAGCCGCAACTGCCCCGGTGATGCCCCTCCCGTTCATAATGATCTTTAAGTTCTTGTCCGTCAGCCGTTCAAGAAGCCACGGTTCAACCTCGCCACGTTTCACGCTCCGGCCGTATGCGAGCAATTCCTCTGAGGGAGAAAAGCCGGAATACACAGCCATACCGGTCTTTTGGGAGAGGGTATACTTCCTCAAAAGCGTATGAAACCGTTCGGTAAGCCCGTCAGGATCCGTTGTGGCAAACTCGGCAACAAGCCCCACACAGTTTTTGGTCCGGTACGGCACCGGGAAGAGCTGGACGATCGTGTGTGAAAGATAAACAGAATGCTCATCTTCCACAGCTTTTGCAATATTGTGGACAAGGGTCCACGTGGCTCCTTCTTCCGGGGTATCAGTGTCATCCACACCGATGAGCACCCGCTGCATCCGGGGCATCCAGATCGTGGCACCGGCGACTTTTCCCCCGCCAGCGGGATCGCTCCGGCTCCGCAGGACTCCGCGTGCATCCGAGCGGCAGGCTGCAGCACCCACACCACCTCCGCCCATGCCGATATACGTGACGGCAATCTCCGACTTCTCTACGGTACATGCAGAAATACCCGCCGGGAACCGGGAGCCTTCCAGCGCAAGATTCACTGTTTGCGGTTTTAAGAGATACCGCATGGTTGACCCCACACAGCGGACATCCTCAACCACCGGGCTCTGGGCATAGTGGTGTTTCGACCACATCGCGCCACCAACGCAGTCAAAAAACTCGATCAGTTCCACCCGGCCGCCGGTCTCATCAGCCACCGCTACGATCTGCGGGTAGTGGATTACATAGGGTTCTGCAATATTTTTCATCAGGACCTTCCTCAACGCTGCCGGTAGATGCAGGAACTTTGCATCGTACATGAATTGCATTTTTTGTAAAGATTGTCAGGCTTCACAGGTTTTCTGAACAAAGAGTACTGAGAGAGTACTCATATCCCGTCAGGATTCAGAGTATCTGGTTGTAGCCGAAATTTTCGTTAACAAGAGAATCGGCAATAACAGTATTTATAGCGTTCGATACGTGATGTAAAAATCACAGTAATGTCCTGAATGGTAAAAAAAATTAGAGAATTTTGTGGAGCTCGATCTTATAGGGTCCGAGCGTGCCGCCAAAGTTTCCGGCCGTGATGAACTTCACACCAGGTACCAGGGCTGCGGCTTTGACACCAGCTGCCATGGCTGCTGCAACGGACTTCTCATCAATACCGTCAATGACAATCTCATAAACACCCTTGATCCCGGCAGGGACCTTTGAGTCGGGGACTTTTTCCCGGAGTGTCGGGCAGTACTTCTCATTGGTCGAGGCGGGCATGAACTTGTATTTCAGGCTGCCAACCTTTGAGCCGCTGGCAACGACGCCCCCCGGGAAACTCGTGATGGTGCCCGGAACCTTGGCGATTGCATCCACCGCTGCCTGTGCACCCATGAGGGCTGCCATCTGGTTCTCCGCCATTACAAAGAAGTTGCCTCCCGCAACACCCTTGACAATGCCGAACTCTTCTTCGCCGATATATTCTCCTTCCATGATCGGAATGACCCAGCATTTCCTGCCGCCAACCTCTTTCTGGTACTCATAACCGTCACCGAAGAAGTGGAGTTTTACCTGGATCTTCTCTTCAGAGTTGGTAATTCCGTTGAAGACTGCGGTCGTTGGTGCAGTAAGTACGCACTCAGCGAGGCGCTCAACAACCTGCTCCTTGATCTTCTTCTTACCTGCACAGATCAGGATTGAGACACCCGGGCGGC
Organism: Methanoregula sp.; assembly: GCA_041645435.1. Taxonomy (NCBI): domain Archaea; kingdom Methanobacteriati; phylum Methanobacteriota; class Methanomicrobia; order Methanomicrobiales; family Methanoregulaceae; genus Methanoregula; species Methanoregula sp. The sequence goes on along the minus strand of JBAZQB010000005.1, from coordinate 161,711 downwards.
CGTCAGGGGTCTGTGAACCGTCAAGTTCCTGCTCGATCCCTGCTTCGCACGGGCACCCGATCGCGGATGTCGCAAATCCGGTTGCCTCGGTTGCTGCTTTCCTTGCCCATTCCGTGGTGACTGCTGTAATGATCACCCGGCAGACCCATGTCGGGAATGCCTCTGCAAATTCGTTGTCAATGGTAACTCCGTTGATTTCCATATGATAACCTCCGGTACCACAATGGTAGTATGATGGGTGTTGAATAAATTTTCTAAATTAATTCCTGCAAAAAGAGCGCACATAATATAGACAATTAAGTACACAACATTCTGTTAATCTTAATAAAGAGTTCAGAGATTAGAATTTAAAATCCTGAATAAATTCCTCTTTTTTTCGGGTAAATTTCAGAACATTTATCTACATTCTTCGACCACTTTTGGATAGTCGATTTTTAAAATCGATCATAGCTGGTGCGTAAAAAAAAATGGCATTTGCAGTGCATATTAACAGGGTAAATTGTACTGGCTATAACAATTGTGTTGTCGCGTGCCCCGTCGACGCATTGGAGCTTCATTCCGTGGATCCATCAATATATGATACGATCTTCAAAGTCAGGGACGGGAAGTCCATTGTTCCTGACTTCAGGGATGAACTCTGCACCGGTGACGGTGTTTGTGTCAAGGCATGCCCGCACGATGTTATTAAGGTGACAGGATCCTGGGAATCCAAAAGCACGGGCAAACGTACTATAATGGTATTGCATGAGGGTTAATTCATGAACAATCTGTTTCCCAAATTTTCCAAGAAAAGGGATGGGGTCAACGTTGTAATGGAGCAGAAACTCCTTCAGAACGTGAACAACCTTATTCTCAATGCAGAGACCTGCACGGGATGCGGTATATGTGTGGAGGCTTGTCCTGAGGAAGCTATTGTCCTCGGGCTTGTCGGTGCATCAAGACGTGGCGCGATCAATTACGCTGCTCCCATTGATGTCGACGAGACCAAGTGTTCCTACTGCGGCGTCTGCGTAATAATGTGCCCGTTCAACGCATTGACCTTAAAAGTGGATGGACAGGAGAGACTCCCGATCCTTGAGAAGGAAGGGTTCCCGCAATATGATATGAAGGCGGAGATTGATGACGAGAAATGCGTCAAGTGCACGATCTGCGAAGAGGTCTGCCCGCGTGACGCCATTGACCGCAACGTCCCTGCTTTTGAAGGAACCTACAAAGGACCGGCTGCTGGCGCAAAAGACCGCCAGACTGCAATCAAGACCAAGACGACATTTACCGTTGATAAAGAGAAATGCTCGCTCTGTGGCCTGTGCGGGGCATTATGCCCGGCAATCGTGGTGAAACACAAGGAGTTCACCGCAGAGACCGGAAAAGTCGAAGGCGATGTGATCTGGGACGAAACAAAATGTGATGCATGTAAAGTGTGTGTTGAAGCATGCCCTGAGGAGTGCATTACTGTTGAGCGCGAAATTGTTTCTGACAAGGTTGTCGGCAAAGTTGATATTATCAAGGACAACTGCTGCACCTGTACGTGGTGCTCAAAGAACTGCCCGACAGAGGCTATCACCGTTGAGAAGATTTTTGAAGGTGATATCGAATTCCACGCAGAGAAATGCCCTGGTGGCTGCTCAACGTGCGCAGATATCTGCCCGGCAAATGCGATATATCTCCCTTCGACAATTCCCGCTGCAGAGATGAAACTCAACAGCATTGAAAAGACCATTGCAGTCAACAAGGATTATTGTATCCTGTGCGGTGCATGCGTTAATGCCTGCCCCGGTGAGGATATCATTGTCCTGCAGAGGACCGGTGTCCGCGTGAAAGGCACGGAGACTGACCTGTTCAAGAAGATCAAAGAGAAACTCTTCACCAAGAGAACCTCGAAGGTGAAAGAGGACATAACAGGACAGGTTAACCTCAAACAGATGGAGAAGGCGTGAGTTCCATGGAACGAACAAAAGGTTACCCAGCAGCGCTGGATAAGAAACTTCAGGACACGAGACTTTATCTTGAGGACTCAAACCCTGAATTCACCAAGAACGTGAAAGCCATCTCACGCACGAATGCCCATATGTGCTACCAGTGCGGAACCTGTACCGGCTCCTGCCCTTCGGCTCCCCGGAGTTCTTACCGCATCCGCAAGTTTATGAGGAGAGCGGTGCTCGGGCTTGAGAATGAATCATTAGTCGATCCGGATCTCTGGCTCTGCACTACCTGTTACAGCTGTTCAGACCGGTGTCCAAGGGATATCATCCCCACCGATGTCATCATGGCCATGAGGAACCTCGCATTTAAGAGGGATATCGTCCCGGTCAACTTCTTAAAGACCGTTACGGCAATCTATGCATCAGGTCACGGTGTGCCAAACAACGATGTCAACCGTGCAGCCCGCGAGAAGATCGGCCTGTCCCGCGATCCGCCGACCACCCACTCGTATCCGGAGTATTTACCCGCGATCAGGAAGATCCTTGACCACTACAAGCTCAAGGCCAATGCCGACCGTATCATCAAGGAGAGGGAGGGATAAGACATGTCAGAATCAGGCGCAAAACACAAGTTTGCATTCTATCTTGGATGCATTGCCCCCAACCGGTATCCCGGTGTCGAATCCGCCTCTATCAAGGCAATGAAAAAACTCGGCGTTGAACTTGTTCCTCTCAAGGGCGCAAGCTGCTGTCCTGCACCGGGCGCATTCGGATCCATTGATCTCAATGTGTTCTATGCAATGGCGGCACGGAACCTCGTCCTTGCCGAGCAGATGAAGATGGACATTGCACTCGTCTGCAACGGATGCTACAAGTCGATCTGGGAAGTCAACCACAAGCTCAAGCACAACAAGGACCTCCGCGATGCCGTCAATGAGGTGCTCAAGGAAGTAGATATGGAGTACAAAGGTACTATCAACGTCTACCACACCGCCGAACTCCTCTACAACGATAAGTTCATCGGTGTTGACAAGGTCCGCGACAGTGTCACAAACCCGCTGACCGGTGCCCGCATCGCTGTCCACTACGGCTGCCACCTCGTCAAACCCCACAAGGACCGGGAGTTTGAAAAAGAAGTCATGTTAAACACCGAGCATCCCGTATGGATGGAAGAACTGGTTGCTGCACTCGGTGCAACTCCGGTTGAATACCGCAACAAGATGCAGTGCTGCGGGGCCGGTGGCGGTGTCCGTGGTTACGATATCGTCCATGCACTCGATATCACCAACGAGAAGCTGATCAATTTACAAGAGGAGAAGGTAGATGCCCTCACGGATATCTGCCCGTTCTGTCAGCTCCAGTTCGACCGTGGTCAGATTGAGATTCAGGAAAAGTTCGGTGTCAGCTACAACCTGCCCGTTCTTCACTTCGCTGAACTCCTCGGCCTGGCACAGGGAATGAGTCCACAGGACCTCGGGCTCGATCTCCATGGAATCAGCTGCGAATCATTCCTTCAGAAGGTGCTGTGAGGTGGTAAGAAATGGTAGAAAAGAAGAAAACAACCACCAAAAAGACCGAGACCAAAAAGCAGGATACAAAGAAGGCGGCCCCCGTGAAACAGGAAGTTAAGAAACAGGCCCCGGCTGCAAAGCCGGCAGCAACCGGCAGCACCACCCAGCAGAAGCCCAGGGTCGGTGTGTTCATCTGCCACTGTGGTACAAACATCGCTGGATCGATGGATATCAATGCCGTGCAGGAATATGTAAAAACCGTCCCGAATGTAGCCTATGTTGACAACTACAAGTACATGTGCTCGATGCCCGGGCAGGCTGTGATTAACAAGGCAATCCATGACAACAAGCTTACCGGTGTCGTAGTCGCTGCATGCTCTCCCCGTCTCCACGAGCCAACCTTCAGGACAGCAACCAAGGAAGGCGGCTTAAACCCGTTCCGGTTCGAGATGGCGAACATCCGTGAGCAGAACTCATGGGTGCATATGCATGACCAGGTAGGATCCACGGACAAGGCAAAGGACGCAATCCGTATTGCCGTTGCAAAAGCATCACTCCTCCAGGATCTGTTCCCAAAGACTGTCCCGGTCGAAAAGGCGGCAATGGTCGTCGGCGCCGGTGTGGCAGGTATGCAGGCAGCACTCGATCTCTCTGCCGCAGGCATCAAGACATACCTGATTGAGTCCGATACCAGTATCGGCGGGCGCATGTCCCAGCTGGACAAGACGTTCCCGACGCTCGATTGTTCCCAGTGTATCTTAACCCCCAAGATGGTGGATGTCGGTAGGGAGTCCTTAATCGATCTGTACACCTACTCGGAAGTTCATGAAGTCGAAGGGTACATCGGCAACTTTGATGTAACCATCCGCAAGAAAGCCCGTGGTGTGCTCACCCCCCAGGAAGCAGAAGCCCGCGGTATTGTCGGTGGCGGCTGTAACGGTTGCGGTGACTGTGAAACAATCTGCCCGGTTGTCAAGCCCAACGAGTTCGAAATGGGTATGAAGCCGAGAAAGGCGATCTATATCAACCACCCGCAGGTCGTTCCCCTGCTCTACACCATTGACTTCAATTCCTGTGTCAAGTGCGGGCTCTGCGTGACTGCGTGCGGTCCCGAGAAGAAGGCAATCGATCTCGAAGCCAAGGACGAGTTTGTCAAGGTCAAGGTAGGTACTGCCATCCTTGCTACCGGGTACGAACTCTTCCCGATTGAGAAGAAAGAGGAATGGGGATACAAGCGGTTCGAGAACGTTATCACCGGTCTCGAATTCGAGCGGCTCATCTGTGCATCCGGTCCAACCGGCGGGCACCTGGTCCGCCCGAGCGATGGCGAAACCCCCAAGAAAGTCGCATTCGTGCTCTGTGCAGGTTCCCGTGACAACACCGGTGTCGGCAAGCCCTACTGTTCACGGTTCTGCTGCATGTATTCGCTGAAACATGCCCACCAGATCATCGAGAAGATTCCGGGATGCACGCCCTATCTCTTCTACATGGATATCCGGTCATTCGGTAAGGCCTACGAAGAGTTCTATTACCGTATCCAGGATGAAGGAGCAAAGTTCATCCGGGGCCGTGTCGCAAACATCCTTGAAGATGCCAAGACAAAGAAACTCCACGTCATGACCGACGACACACTGCTCGACCGCCCGGTCGATATCGAAGTCGACATGGTCGTGCTCGCATCTGCAGTACAGCCCTCGGCTGACACGAACCGAACCCGCAAGCTCTTCGGTGTATCCTGTTCGATGGACGGCTGGCTGTTGGAAGCCCACCCGAAATTAAACCCGTGCGGTACAACAACTGCCGGTGTCTTCCTTGCCGGTGTCTGCCAGGGACCAAAAGATATCCCCGACACGGTAGCATCTGCTGAAGGTGCAGCATCTGCAGCAAGTATCCCGATCCACAAGGGAGAAGTCGAACTCGAACCATACTTTGCCAGCTGCATTGATGAGAAATGCGCAGGCTGCGGTATGTGTGTGAACCTTTGCCCGTACAGCGCGCTTGCGCTTGTTGAGAAAGATGGTCGCACGGTAATGGAAGTAACCGAAGCCAAGTGTAAAGGCTGCGGAACCTGTGGTGGCTTCTGCCCCGGTGGTGCAATCTGGATGAACCACTTTGCAACCCCCCAGATCGTGGCGCAGATAGATGCATTCCTCCTCGGAGGTGAGCAGTAAATGTCAGCTCCTGGAAATTTCAAGATCCCCGAACGCGGACCCGGTATCTGGCAACCCAAGATCATCGGTCTTCTCTGTAACTGGTGCTCGTATGCCGGTGCAGACCTTGCCGGTGGCGGCCGTATCCAGTACCCACCCGACGTCAGGGTCGTCCGTGTCATGTGTACCGGACGCCTCGACGCACTGTTTGTCCTGAAGGCTTTTGCCGATGGCGCAGACGGTGTACTCGTATCAGGTTGTCACTTCGGAGACTGCCACTACCTTGAGGGCAACTACAAGGCAGCAAAGCGGATGTTCATGGTCAAGCGCCTGATGAAAAGCATCGGCCTCGATGACCGCCGCTTCAGGATGACGTTCGTCTCTGCATCAGAAGGTGCGAAGTGGGCATCGGTCATTACTGATGTGGTCAACACGGTTACGGAACTGGGACCCAGTCCCTTGACCGAGTTCAAAAAATAATACAGGACTAAACCGTGGAACTCATATCCTCACATCCATTTTTATGTCAGACGCACCAGTGTTGATTTCACGATAAAGCAGAAAGAAATGGATGCAGGATATCCATTTTCCCGGTTTTTTTACGTATTAAAAAAACCATAAATCTGATTGCGGGATACCCAATCCAGAATAATCCTGAAATTGGTTTATGGAAACAATCGACAGAAAAAACATCAGGCTCATTTCCTCAACCCCACCTTTTTTATACAGAGCGCACAGGAAAATTTGATTATTGATTAAGAGACATAGTGATTCGTAATACTTTTTTAAAATTTTATAATACTGCGTAAAACAATGAAATGCGAAGTATATGTAATATTTGAACATTGCTCCCTTTTAGAATATTATTTTATAATTAATATATTTAGACGTGCCGGGAAAAAATCGCAATACTTATATGGCGAAATTGGGAATTATTCAATGTCCCATCTTAGGGGACGTGCAATAGCGACTTTCACTCATTACCAGTATACCTTATAGGGTATACTTTCGCTCACTGACAGTATTGTATCGCGGTTAAATGAAAATTTGGAGGAATTCAAATGGCTAAATACAAAGACACAATCGACCTCTACGACGATGATGGCAAGCTTTTAAAGAGCAATGTAACTCTTGACAAGATCAGCCCCGTTGTCAACAAGGGCGCACTGAATGTCATCGACCTCACCAAGAGGACAGTGGCAGTTAACTTTGCAGGAATCGAAGAGGCATTAAAGACCGGAAAGGTCGGCGGCAAGTCGAACCAGATTCTCGGACGCAGCATGAACTGCAGCTGTGTCAAGGACGCAGATGCACTCGCAGCCAAGATCAAGGACATGGTCCAGGTCACCGATGGTGACAACACAAAGATCACCAAGGTCGGCGGCGGAAAGATGATCCTCGTCGAGGTCCCGACTGCCCGTATGGATGCAGCAGCAACCTACGATGTCGCATCAACCGTAGTGGCAGCAGCCACCACCTATGCACTGGTTGACCAGTACAAGGTCGACATGTTCGACGGTTCCTACATCAAGGCAGCAGTCTGGGGTACCTACCCGCAGACAATGGACATGCAGGGCGGCAATGTCGTCTCGATTCTGTCCATCCCCCAGTTCAACGAAGGTCTCGGCTATGCACTCCGTAACGTTCCGGCCAACCACGCGGTCATGATGACCCACCGGAATGCATTCCAGGGTGCAGCACTCTCAGCAACCTTCGAGCAGGCAGGTATGTTCGAGATGGGTAACGCAGTCGGCCCATTCGAGCGTGCACAACTCATGCTCTACGCATACCAGGGACTCAATGCAAACAACATTGTCTACGATCTCGTCAAGAAGAACGGCAAGACCGGTACCATCGGTACTGTCGTGCAGAGCCTTGTTGAGAAGGCCATTGAGGACAAGGTCATCAAGGCAGGCAAGAAGGGCAAGAGCGGCTTCGTCTTCTACGAGACCAAGGACCCGATGCTCTGGAACGCCTACGCATCTGCAGGAACCCTTGCAGCAACTATGGTTAACTGCGGTGCCGGACGTTTCGCCCAGGCAGTCTCAGCAACCCTGCTGTACTTCAACGACCTGCTCGAGCACGAGACCGGCCTCCCCGGTGCAGACTTCGGTCGTACCATGGGTGTCGCAGTCGGTTTCTCGTTCTTCAGCCACTCAATCTATGGTGGCGGCGGTCCCGGTGTCTTCAACGGTAACCACGTCGTGACCCGGCATGCAGCCGGTGTCGGTATGCCCTGTATCGTCGCAGCCTGTGCACTCGATGCCGGAACCCAGATGTTCGGCCCCGAACACACCTCGAAGATCTACCAGGACACCTTCGGCCAGCTTGATGCATTCAAGAAGCCGATCCAGGCAGTTGCAAAGGGTATCTAAACCCAATCAAAGGATACGAATGACAGAAGCCACGTTCCCCCAGTGCAGGATTTCCGCAGAGCGGTTGCTTAATCCCGAGACTACAGAACGCCTGCTGAACAAGCTCATCGAAGTCCCCGGTATCCGGCGCATGCTCTTAAACGGACAGCGCCTGCCGGCGATAATTCCCTATGGCCCCGCCAAAGGTCTTGCTAATCCTCATCCCATGAGGAAGACGATCAAGGTCGGTGACCAGGATATCGAATTGCAGGTTCATGTAGGTAATGTTCTTCTTGAGCTTGAAGACCGTGAGAGTATCCCCGCACTGAAAGCCGCATGCGAATCGATCTTTACCGACTTTACTTTCCGTATCCAGGAAGGCAGATACATGAAGACCGAGCCGTCACTTGTCGATTACTGCAAGTACGGCCCGAATGCGGACAAAGAAATGCTCGGCCTTGCTGATCCTAGCAGCAAGTCCAAGCCCGTAATCCTACAGGGAATAAAATAATCATGCCGATTGGACGAGTAACCCAGGTTGTTGACTGCCGCGAGGCGATGGGCATGGGTAAAGGAGGCGGTATTGCCCAGCGGGGCACCATCTCCGAATGCCGGTACCCGGATGTCATAGTGGTCGGGATGTCTCCCGGACGCCGCCACGTGACAAAGCCGGTGTGCGATATTACCTCAGGCTTACGACAACAGGGCGTCGAATACAGCATCAGTACGCTGGTGCTGAATGCCGGAAGTGGCGTACCGCCGGACGCACCAAAGATTAGTGGTGGTGTTCTCGGCGCTTCTTTTGGGTTATCCGACAAAGAGGTCATGCAGATCGAGAAACACAAAATAGCCATTCTCCACCACGGGAACGTACGTTCCCACGTGGTGCACAAGGTGCGGTTTATTCTTGCAGCCTGTGATGTGAAGGCAGTTGTTGTTTCCCAGTCACCTGTAGATTATGAGGATTTCGCGAAAGAGGGAGTGAAGACCTCCGTGGTAATGCCACCCGCAGATAAGATCCGTACCAAAGGTACGGTGATGTCCATTGTGAGCGGTGTTACCCGAGGTCAGACCCCCACCCGCGAAAAAATGGCGGAAGTCATATCGTCAGTGATGAAACTTATGAAAAAGAAGGATTCATTGGAGTGATAAAAAAATGGCATACAAACCACAATATTGTGCTGGCCAGACTATTGTCGCCGACAACAGGCGCAAGCAGATGGACCCGGCCCACAAGCTGGAAAAGCTCCGTGATGTCTCTGATAAGGACCTCGTTCTTATTATGGGACACCGTGTACCAGGCTCAGCCTACAAGAGTGCACACCCGCCGCTCGCAGAGCAGCAGGAGCCCAACTGCCCAGTCCGCAAGCTGGTAACCCCGACCGACGGCGCAAAGGCCGGCGACCGCGTCCGTTACATCCAGTTCAGCGACTCGATGTACAATGCACCCTGCCAGCCCTACCTCAGGTCCTACCTCGAAGCATACCGCTTCCGCGGCATTGACCTAGGTACCCTTTCAGGCCGTCAGATTGTCGAGTGCCGCGAACGCGACCTCGAAAAATACGCAAAAGACCTCGTCAACACCGAGCTCTTTGACCCAGCCCTCATCGGCGTACGTGGATGCACGGTTCACGGACACTCCCTCCGTCTCGATGAGAACGGAATGATGTTCGACATGCTCCAGCGCTGTGTTCTCGACAAGAAATCAGGAATCATCAAGATTGTCAAGGACCAGGTCGGCGTTCCCCTTGACGGCGAAGTCAAGATCGGCAAGGCAATGGACGCAAAGTGGATCAAGTCCCACAGCACCATCTACCACTCACTCGTAGGAACTGCCTACCGTGACGACGCAGAACTGGTTGAATACATCCAGCGCATCCACACGCTCCGTGTAAAATACGGCTTCATGCCTAAGGAGGCATAATCATGGCAAAAGCAAAAATCGAGAGAACGCAGAAGCTCTTCTTAAAGGCAATGAAGGAGAAGTTTGCAGAAGACCCCCAGGCAACCGCAACCGTGTTCGCCCGCGAAGGTCTTGAGCAGTCCCCGCGCAAGATGGAGTTCATGAAGGCCGGTAAGAAGGCCGAGATGGACCGCGGTATCTCCATGTACGACCCCAAGCGCTGCCACTGTGGTGGTATCCCGCTCGGTCAGCGCCAGCTGATGACCTACGAAGTCAGCGGCACCAACGTCTTTGTAGAAGGCGACGACCTCCACTTTGTCAACAATGCAGCAATGCAGCAGATGTGGGATGATATCCGCAGGACCATCATCGTTGGCCTCGACCTCGCCCACAACACGCTCCAGAAGCGTCTCGGCAAGGAAGTCACCCCTGAGACCATCAACGAGTACCTCCACGTGCTGAACCACGCCATGCCCGGCGCAGCAGTCGTTCAGGAACACATGGTCGAGACCCACCCGTCACTTGTCGACGACTGTTACGTGAAGATCTTCACTGGCGACGACGAGATGGCAGATGACATCGAGCCCCAGTTCCTCTTAAACCTCGACAAGCTCTTCCCGGCAAAGAGTGCAGCAGCACTCAAGGCAGCCGTTGGAAAGTCAATGTTCCAGGCAGTGCACATCCCCACAACCGTCAGCAGGACCTGCGATGGTGGAACCACCTCCCGCTGGTCTGCAATGCAGATCGGTATGTCCTTTATCGGCGCATACAAGATGTGTGCCGGTGAGGCAGCAGTCGCCGACCTCGCATTCGCCGCAAAGCACGCCGGTGTTATCCAGATGGCAGACATTCTGCCCGCCCGCCGTGCCCGTGGCCCCAACGAGCCAGGTGGCATCAAGTTCGGTCACTTCGCAGACATGATCCAGGGAGACCGCAAGTACCCCAACGACCCCGTCAAGGCAACCCTTGAAGTCGTCGGTGCAGGTGCAATGCTCTTCGACCAGATCTGGCTCGGCAGCTACATGTCCGGTGGTGTCGGTTTCACCCAGTATGCAACAGCAGCATACACCGACAACATCCTCGATGACTACTGCTACTATGGTCTTGACTACATCAAGGCCAAACACGGCGGTCTCGGCAAGGCAAAGAAGACCCAGGAAGTCCTCAACGACATCGCAACCGAAGTCACCCTCTACGGTATGGAACAGTACGAACAGTACCCCACCACCCTCGAGAGCCACTTCGGCGGATCCCAGCGTGCATCCGTACTTGCAGCAGCAGCAGGTATCTCCTGTTCACTGGCAACGGCAAACTCCAACGCCGGTCTGAACGGATGGTACATGTCCATGCTCGCCCACAAGGAAGGATGGTCACGTCTCGGCTTCTTCGGCTACGACCTTCAGGACCAGTGCGGTTCAACCAACTCAATGTCGATCAGACCCGACGAAGGCTGTATCGGCGAGCTCCGTGGACCAAACTACCCCAACTACGCAATGAACGTCGGACACCAGGGAGAATATGCAGCAATTGCAGCTGCAGCCCACTATGGACGCCAGGATGCCTGGACCCTGTCCCCGTTGATCAAGATCACATTCGCCGACCCGTCGCTCAAGTTCGACTTCTCCGAACCACGCCGCGAGTTCGCAAAGGGTGCAATCCGCGAGTTTATGCCCGCCGGCGAGCGCTCACTGATCATCCCAGCAAGGTAGATCAGTTCAATCACTTTTTTTTTCAGGGTTTTTTTATAAGTCTGTTTTTCATGCGTCGGAATTCTCATTTGGATCAGGGTCGTAGAGATACGCAAAAATACCCCCGCATTGAGCCCCGTTTCTGTTTTTGGGATCTGAAAAACCCCTTATCGGGCTCCGATTGGACTCGGGTGGAAAAATCGTAATATTTAGCCCCCGTTAGCAAAAATACGCGTGGAAACAGTGTCAGATAATCGATGCCAATGGCCCGGAAATCGCAATGAATTTTACCACAGAGTTCAGGTCATCTGATGGGTAAACAGCCACTACAACGCGATTGTGGGCGACTTTTTTCCGGGGGGGGTTTAACCAACTGATACGGGAATCCAGGCACGGCGCAAAGCAGACCGTGACGAACCCGGGAGGTCTGAATCATGAGGTCAAATAAGCCCAAATAAGGCTTCTTTTCCTAAAACCTGTTCCGGAAAAGGCCGTAAAACTGCCGGTTTCCATTCCTGCGGAAAATACACCTGAATCTTGCCCTGATTGTAAAAATACGGTAGGAAACCCCCTCTCCTGATGGCTGCCAATGGCCATTACATCGAGGCTTTTTTAGCCACAGTGTTCACTCCATCCGGGACCCGAAAAGGTTACCGTAATGCGAATATGAGGGTTATTTTTCCGGGGGTTAAAAAAATAGAAGAAGTCCGGGAATATCCTTTTTAAAAAATCACTTGTTTATCGTAACCTCGACCGGATCAATATTCGCATCGATCAGGCAATCAAAGGATACCGTACCCAGCCATCCGGCTTTCTCAAACATATGCATGAAACAGACCCCGATCACCGCAGCACCGGGATGTTTCGCAATAACCGCTTTCACCTGCTCTGCTTTCACCGGCACATTGGGCATCGAGAGCCCCCCCATGATGACGATGGCTTTCGGGTTGAACTTCACGGGTGCCATGTGCATCTGCATGCCTACATGATCGACATGGCTGACCCTCTTCACCCTGCTCTCATCAACGAACGGGACAAATACCTGCTCCAGTTCGAGTGACCTGACCGCGAACGCGAGGAGCTCAACAAACGGCGTGCAGGTGCCTGGGACTCCATAATAGACGATCTGGTCGCCTTTTTTCAGTCCGTTTTTCTCAATAAACTCCTTGAACGGGCGCAGGATACCCGGAACGCCGTGGAAGATTTCCTTTGTGGCCATGATAGATCAACAGTCTTGCCGGAAGATGATAATAATGCGGGTCTTTCCCCAACATTATTATTGCCCGCTTCCCAAATTCAGACTTGAGGAGCATCATATGAAACGCGTCGCGATCAATGCACTCATCGATATCGGCTGCCTGATCACGGTCATCCCGGGCTTCTCACGAAGTACCGGCGAACCTGTACGCTCCTTCCGGCACGGTGATTTCGAAGCGGGCGCCTTTCCCGGCTTCACCGGTCTCCTTGATGGTCATGCCGGTAATACCGAGAATTTCCCGTGCAAGGAAAAGGCCCAGACCTTTCTTCTCCTCATATCTCCGCTCAAAAATTTTTTCTTTCATGTCTTCCGGGATCGTTGAACCGTTATCCTCAAAGACAAGAGTGAGCCCTCCTGGACTTTTTTGATAAAAAAACCGGATCCCGGTAGCGGTCTTACCATGCACGAGAACATTTTCCGCGAGCGTGAAAAAGACATGCTCAAGGAGCGGATCGGCATAGATCTCCAGTCCCTCAACATCGAGTTTCCGGGATAATCCCGAGATCTCGAGATGAGAGATCCCAAAGAGGAATGCCTGTGTAACACTCTGCCAGGTGGGAGGTTTCAGTCCCAGGTTCTGGTACTGGCTGGCAAACTTAAGGGAATCTGTGATGCTCCGTACAATCCCCGTCTGCTTGTCATGATACTGCTGAATTTTTTCATTCCGGGAGACCTGTTTTTCCAGGTCAAGATACCCGGACAGGGAGAATATTGCATTCTGGATATCGGTGAACGTGACGGAATTCAGCAGGTTCAGTTTATTGCGGGCCAGCTGCAATGCAGTTTCCGTCCGCCTGCGTTCGGTAATATCGCGGATTGTACCCTGGAATCCTGTTACGTTGCCGTCAGTATCGTGCCGGGTTACGGATGTGATGAGCGTGTGCATCACCATCCCGTCCTTCTTTCGCAGGTCGACAGGGAATTCTTTGGTGAACCCTTTTTCCGCAATGATACGGATGTGCCGGGACCTGTCTTCCGGGTTTGCATAAAGGTCCGGAATCTTCACCTGCATCAGCTCATCCCGGCCTGAATACCCGAATAATTCCACCGCGGCATCGTTCAGGTCTACCCAGTGCCCGTCATTTGTGGTGATAAACACACAGTCCTGCGATGTCTGGAAGAATCGCTGGTAGATATCGAGGCTCTCCCGCACGCTCTGCTCTTTTCTGCTCAGTTCGTCGTAATTATGGCGCAGTTCTTCTTCTGCCGCAGCCAGCTGTTCATTCGCTGCACGGAGTTCCTCGTTCCTGCGGACCAGTTCTATTTCGGCCTGTTTCCTGCGGGTGATATCCCGCACATTGCACTGGACCTGGGTTGCACGATCAACCAGATACACTTCTGTATCCAGATGGTTCCCTTCACGGGACTCCACCGGAACATCGGCAAAAAAAACAAACCCGGTTTCGTTGAGCATCTCCCGGAAGTCCAAAAAACCCTCGCGGTCTTTTAAAATGCCGATCTCATTCAGGGACTTCCCCACGAGGTCCACCGCAGGATACCCCAACATTTCTGCAATCGCCGGGTTGACCCGTGATATTTTTCCGGTCTCCTTATCCAGCAGGAGAAGACCATCCTTTGCTGTATCAAAGGTCCTTCGGAACCGTTGTTCGGATTCCGCAAGCGCCTTTTCTGCCAGCTGGCGTTTTGTGATGTCGATCCCAATCGCCACGTACCGGTTCAACACCCCCGTTTCATCAGTGATGGCACGGGTATTCCACGATATCGTCTTGATCTCACCGTTCTTTGCCTGTATGGTTGTGTCAAAATTTTCAAAATACCGGTGCTCACGGATAATTGTCATGATCGTCCGGGAGATTTTTTTCCGGTAGTCGGGATTAGGATAGATCAATTTCCAGATAATATTTTTCCCGATTACCTCATCAGCGGAATAACCGCTGATCTCTTCTGCCGCCTTATTCCAGACAATGATAGTTCCCTCCGCATCAAGAACGGCCAGCCAGACATTTGCATTCGAGATGATTCCCTCATTGAACTCGCTGATGCTGCGATATGCCAGTTGCTTCTGTTCAAGGGTGGCTGACAGGAACGCGATGACAATCGCAACTGCAACAAAGGACACAAACCGTAAGAATGCACCGATGATCTCGGGAAAATTTGTATACTGGAAGTACAACGCCATGACGAGGTATGCCAGACCCAGAACAGCAGAATATAAAACCCCTTTCTTATGATAGCGATAAGCAAGGAGAATCACCGGGAAATAGTATAAATTCGGAAAAACGGTGGTGATCCCGGCAAGGAAGGAATAGAGGGAAAAAAGCAGGATAAGACAACTCGTGGTAAGAATAATGATTCGCCACTGGGTTTCTGACACAGTTTCAAATTTCCGGGAAAGAGAGGACATGGTATCCCATCGCGGGTATCGGAGTTGTGGGTTTAATTATCCGTAATTTCTTTCTGTTATCCCACATCATGTAATCGCTGTTGGTATGGCTTTGATTCGTTAGCGGTTGATTCGATCCTTCATTATGAAGGGCAAGATCATTCAATAACCGTCAACGCATCAGAACCCGACAATTATACACATCAGTTCCCTTGGATTTTTCCCAACGCCTCGGCTGCTTTCCCCCGCGTTATTTCATCCTCATCATTCAGTGCCTGCCTGAGTGCATCGATTGCCTTTTCTGATCTTATCTCACCGAGCGCCCATGCAGCCCCGTGCCGGACATAGACATGGGGATCTTTCAGAGCCAGAATAAGCGGTTCAACAGCCTTTTCCGATTTACGGTGTCCAAGTGCTCCGGCTGCGGAAGAACGGACAATTTCATCAGGATCTTTGAGTTGCTGAATCAGTTGTTCAACGGATTTTTCTGAGGGAATATCTGATGGTGCGGTATCCACACGGGCAGGTTTGACTGTATCGTGGACCGGTATCTTTGACTTCTTTTTACTTTTTGAGACCATGAGATGTCAACTCTTGCTGGAACTTCCCAGATATGACGGATATCGGGATAGAGTTCGGAAGTTCTCCCACAATTTGTGCGGATTTGAACTGTCATATCCGGGCAGAGCATGTGGATATGTATCAAAGGGATATTTAGAGATTTGCAGCTCGCGGATTAATTCAACAATGTTATAGGAGTACCCGGCTGCCCCGTGAGCATCGCCGGTACCCTTCATGGATCCCGGGTATCGGGGCTTTGAGCTGTATCAGTCTCATCGCATTTCTCAGCCCGGATTCGTGGATTATCGGGTGTATCGGTCTCCTTATTGGGGGAACGTGGTTTTTTTTCCGCAGGAAAGCGGTTGCATGACCCGATCCCACGATCCCCATCGTGTTTATTAATCCGGACACCTTCAGAGAATTATGGGGATTCTCATGAAACGCGTCACTATCAATGCACTTGTCGATATCGGTTGTCTGATCACGTTCATCCCATCGCTTATTACCGGACTGGTGCTATACCTTGTGCTTCCATCGGGAGGGGGGAGAGGAAACAGCTGGTCGATGTATCTTGGCATCACCCGCAGCCAGTGGGTCACGATGCATGACTATACGAGCTTTGCCTTTACCGCACTGCTCATCATCCACCTGCTCCTGCACTGGAAGTTTTTCCGGCATGTCGGCAGGAATCTCAAAATGGATGCCAGGGAACCGGACGATTGCTCATCGTGATTGGTTAACCAACAGGTCCCAAAAAAAATTCCGTATCCCTACCATGCAAACGTCATCCCGACACCAACTTCCTGCATCGGGCAATAGTCTGCAAGAGTAAGTTTTGCCGGAAGGGAGGTACAGTGGCAGGCATGCAGGGCATTGAGATGAAGGCGGTTCAGGTATTTTCCGGTTTTTGCAAGCTGTTTCGGACCTGGTGAAAGCAGGTGGAGCCCGCCGATGATATCGGCAACCCTCCGTTCCCCGCAGACATCTCTTGCGTACTCCGTGATGTTACAGATCCCCGCATGCGAGCACCCGGTGATGATAACGAGACCTTCTGCTGAGCGGAACGCGAGAGCCGTGTCGTCGGGCAGGCAATCCGGTTCGATGTTCCCATCGGGAGTGTGAATCATCCGCTTCGCCGGATCTCCCTGCTCGAAGGCGAACCTCCGGGGGATCTCCCCGAGGAAAACAAGGTCATCGGTAATCCAGACCGGTTTTTCCGACAGACTGACCGGGAACTGTCGCCGGGCCTCCTCTTCACTCACCTCCGAGCCGTTTTGCCGGCCTTCTTTTTCTTTTTGCCAGAAGCAGCGGGGATGGGCAATGAGGTGAGGGACCCGGGGCTGCCTCTCATCCGGTGTTGCACCAGCAAGGTGCCGGGCGAGCGTGGCAAGCCCTCCGGTGTGATCGATGTGCCCGTGCGACAGGACAAGGAAGTCCAGGTCCCGGAGGCTGATTCCCATCTTCTCTGCATTGGCAAGGAACAGTCCCGACAAGCCGGTATCAAAGAGGATCTTCTTTTGAGCAGTTTCGATGAAAAACGAGAGCCCGGCCTCAGCACAGAGATCGTGATCCGTCATGGGGGTATTATCGACAAGGACGGTGAGGGTAAGCCGGGAGGACATACTTAAATATCGATCTGTGAAGGGGATGAGCCTTTTCTCTTCTGCAGTGAGTCGGGGGACCTTGGAAGAGCCCCATCAATCTACACGCTGTCAGGTTACAATGGTTTAAATGATTTATGCGCATATGTGTAATTATAGTACGGGAATCCGTACCCATGGTGACACCATGCCTGAACCAACAACACAAAAAACCAACAAGAACCAGCCTGAGGTAACCACAGGAGCAAGCACCACCGGACACACCTGCGCATGCGGTGAGATCCACGAGCACCATGAAGAGGGCATAAGCCACCGGGATGAATGCACGTCCACCTTAAAATTCGGTAATTCCTGCTGCTGCGGATCCGGAGAAGCGGCAAAAGAAGCGCGCCACCGCTGCGGCCACGGCCCAAGGTGCCAGTAAGGAAATTCCACAACCGTTTTTTAAGAGTGTCCCCTTAAAGAGCGTGCCATGACCAGACACACGGATATTCCCGGACTGCTGGACCAGTACATGGAGGACTCAGGGAGGTCAGATCAGTGGATCACCGTCCAGGAGTTCCGTACGTATTTTCATCTGGCCGAATCAAATGGACCGGCAATTTCAGGGTTTTTAAGTAAGATACATTATGGGCCATTCTTTTCATGCCGGTATAAGGTGGCACGTGTGGAAAAATTCCAGGAAACGACACCTCCCTACCGGATCATCAAGAGATATCTTGTCCAGGAACGCCCGGTCCAAAGAAATCATCAGGCCCCCGATACCAATGAATTCTTCCGGTAACCCCGGATAACATGTTATAGTATTCCGGATACACTGTATAATCAGGAGCAGACTATGGCAGCGGATGAAAATATTGAGGTGACTGAGTGCCCCCGCCGGGGAAGACCCCGGCTCCGGCGCACCATAACCGGCACCGGGGAATCCCGCTGTTACAAACCCTGCTGCTGTCCTGAGGCCGGGGGTCAGGGGATCTCTTTGCAGCCGGACGAGATCGAGCTGATACGGCTCATCGATCTGGAAGGGCTCGAACAGGAAGAGGCGGCAGAAAAACTCGGGGTCTCGCGCAAGACTGCATGGCGCGATCTCCATGAGGCACGGCGCAAGATCGCAGACGCACTCGTCAACGGGAAAGGAATTGAGATGGCCGGCTGTACAAAAGCAGCGGAAGGCCGGTGCCCGAAATGCCCCAAAGATAAAAGTACCGTGAAGTAGCAAAGCCCTTTTTTTATTATCACGGTTGGGATGCCCTGTATACCGGCACCGGTTCCCCACAGCCATTTTTAGTATCCAATCCCTAAATCTTTATGCTCATATGCGTAATAATCCAATGAGAGCGATCATGAGGTTTTTCCATGCCGAACTTTGACGGGACCGGGCCGCTGAAACGGGGCCGGGTAATAGGACGGGGACTTGGGCCCTGCACGACATGTGACGGGGGATGCGAGCGCCGGGTGATACCCAAAGAACCAGCCGCAGACGAAAAACAAGCTGATTAGGAAGGGAGATACCATCATGCCAAAACCATTTATCAGCGTACACGACCTCAGCATGGATTTCGATGACACACGGGTCCTGAATAATGTGTCCTTCGAGATCCCGGAAGGTGAAATCATGGGCGTTATCGGGAGGAGTGGTGCCGGGAAAAGTGTGCTCATGCACCTCCTCCGTGGGGTCGAACAGCCCCCGACAAAAGGCTCCATCGTCTACCACATGGCAGCCTGTGACCGCTGTATGTTCATGGATATGCAGAGCCGGGCCGGTAAGAAATGTCCTGAGTGCGGTGGCGAACTCGTGGCTGCCGATATTGATCTCTGGGGCGAGAAGACGGACGGGATGAAGGGGCGGGTCATGAACCGGACCGCGATCATGTTCCAGCGGACGTTCGCCCTCTATGGCGATGACCGGGTGATCGAGAACGTGCTCCATGCACTCGATGACATCCGCTACCCGCAGGAGCACGCGATCAACCGGGCCGCAGATCTCATCGACCAGGTGCGACTCTCCCACCGGATGCTGCATATCGCCCGCGATCTTTCGGGGGGGGAGAAGCAGCGGGTGGTGCTGGCCCGGCAGCTGGCGAAGAACCCATCGATGCTCTTTGCCGATGAGCCTACAGGAACCCTTGACCCGCAGACTGCCCGGCTGGTCCACGCGATGCTCATCGAGGCGGCAAAGAAGAATACGATGGGGATGGTTGTCACCTCGCACTTCTCGCAGGTGATTGAGGATATGGCAAACCGTGCGATGCTCCTCGTGGATGGGGAGATCGCTACCATCGGGTCACCAAAGATGGTGATCCGCTCGTTTGCCAGAGACTACCACGAGATCGAGGAGTCGGTCCCGGTAGAACTGGGAGGGAAGATCCTCTCGGCCCGGGACGTGACCAAAAGATACATTTCAGTAGATCGCGGCGTGGTAAAAGCGGTGAACATGGTCACATTCGATGTGGCAAAGAAAGAGATCTTCGGCATCATCGGGAAGAGCGGGGCGGGAAAAACCACCCTCTCCGGGATCATCTCCGGCATCATCGAGCCCACAAGCGGAGAGATGAATATCCTGATCGGTGAGGATTGGGTAGACATGACCAGACCCGGCATCGACCAGCGGGGGAGGGCCAAAGAATACATCGGGCTCCTGCACCAGGAATACGACCTCTTCCCCCACCGCACGGTGATCGACAATCTCACCGACTCGATCGGGCTGGATTTCCCCAAGGAGCTGGCAATCCGGAAAGCGGTAGTCACGCTCCGGATGGCCGGGTTCACTGAAGAGAAATCAAAGGAGATCCTGAACCGGTTCCCGGGCGAACTCTCGGACGGGGAGCGGCACCGTGTTGCCCTTGCACAGGTGCTCATCAGGGAACCGCGCCTCATAATCCTTGACGAGCCGACCGGCACCATGGACCCGATCACCAAGCAGGATGTGAAGCACTCTATCCTGAATGCACGGGACGAAATGGACGAGACGTTCATCGTGGTTTCGCATGACATGGATTTCGTCCGGGATGTCTGTGACCGCGTGGCGCTGATGCGGGGCGGGAAGATCATCGATATCGGCCCTACAGCAGAGATCCTTGCACAGGTCACCGAGGAAGAGAAGCGCGACTGACTATCAGACACCCCGCTGATGCAGCGGATTATTACACACTGACAAGGATGAATCAGACCATGACACAACAGACAACTGCCAACGATACGAACTGCGATGAGAACTGTTCCAGCTGCTCTTCCGGATCAACACCACAACCCCAGATGGGGCTGCCACCAGGATGAAAAAATATTCCGGTATCCCTGAACTGCTTGAACAGTATATGGTGGAGAATGGCGCCGATGAGCGGTGGGTAACCGTTCACGAACTCCGGCAATGGTTTGGCCTGACCCGCTACCAGTACAATACGATCTCGGGATTCCTGCGCAGGCTGGAGTTCGGCACGTTCGGCCAGTGTCCCTATATCGTGCTCAGGATCGAAAAGGTTGAAAGGACCTCTCCTTCTGATCCCCCGAAATGCCGGTATCTTGTGAAACGAAAGAATATGGCCCCTGCCCATGTCCCGGGGATGATACACCATACCGATCAACTGGCACTGCGCAAAGCAGACAGTGGCGAATTTGGGTAGGGTCAGGACCCTGAGGTCAAATAAGCCCAAATAAGGCTTCTTTTCCCCAACATCGATCCGGAAAACCCCGTAAACACTCTCTTTTTAGCCCCTGTGGGAAATGCGCCATAATTTCGCCCTGTTTACCAAAATACGGGAGGAAAGACCCTCTCCCAAAGCCCACAAAGAGCCTTTTTACCGAGGCTTTTTTCGCCACTTAGTTTAGCCCATCCGGGCCCCGGAAACCCTGCCGGAATGCGAATATGAGGCTCTTTTTTTTCAAAGCGCCGGTTTTTCCTGGAAAATAAGGCAAGAGAAGACCGTAGTTTTTCGACGTATCGAATCCCGAAAAGAGCATTTTACCCGGGGAAGTGTTCTTCTATAGTCACCGGATAATTCACGCGTACTTTGCCGGATCAGTGTCACACGTCTTCTTGCAGCCTTGTTCACAGAAGTAGTATTTCTTTCCCTTATACTCACGGGTAAACTTCGCAGTCTTCTCATCCACGGTCATTTTGCAGATCGGATCGATTGCCATTCAGTACCTCAGCCAATCTCCTACCCTGATCAAAATTATAGAACATTTCGGCAGGATATATGGAAGAAGGTCTGCAATACGCTTCCGCCATAGCCAGACTCCCGCAGGCACCCGCACGCTTGAGGCAAGTGATATATACACCCTTGATGGATTACCAGATATCCAAATGATATGGTGTGATGGACGATGCCAGAAGAACCAAAACCCCAGCTGATCCGGGAGAAACTCGATGTCTGCGAGCTCGACAGGGCGAGAATGTCGCTCCTGAACCCGGCTTTGATCGAGCAGAAAAAAGAAGAGCGAACGATCGATGAGAACGCCAAACCGATCCTTGAGATCACGATGCGGGAGGGCATCGAGACGGTCTTTGACCGGTACGAGATGCAGCAGCCTCCCTGCAAATACTGTGAAGCCGGCACATCCTGCTCGCGGTGCACCATGGGGCCCTGCCGGATCATCCCACCCCACCGCGTCCGTGGCGTCTGTGGTGCCGATGCCGACCTGATCGTTTCCCGCAACCTGCTGGATATGATCGCTACGGGAGCAGCGGCACATTCGGACCATGGCCGCGATATTGTCGAGACGCTGTATCTTCTCGGCACCGGAAAGACCAAAGACTATGCAATCACCGACAAAGAAAAACTCCAGAAGATCTGCAAGGAATACGGTATCAGCACTGAAGGAAAGAAACCGGAGCAGCTTGCCGCTGAACTGGGCGGCGCCATGTTAGACGAGTATGGCATGAGGAAGAACACGCTCCAGTTCCTGAACCGTGCCCCGAAAGCAACCCGGGAGATCTGGGACAAACTCGGTATTACCCCACGGGGCATTGACCGTGAAGTAGTTGACTCCATGCACCGCGTCCAGATGGGAGTCGGGGCGGATTATGTCAACATCCTGCTCCAGGGACTGCGCACCTCGCTCTCGGATGGCTGGGGCGGATCAATGATCGGCACCGAGGTTTCGGATATCCTGTTCGGCACTCCCACGATCACCAGCTCAAAGATGAACCTGGCCGTGCTGAAAGCGGATCACGTGAACATCTCGGTGCACGGCCACAACCCAATGCTCTCCGAAGTGATGGTGAAAGCGGTTGCTGATCCGGAGATGAAGGCACTCGCCCTGAAGTACGGTGCGAAAGGCATCAACCTTGTCGGGATGTGCTGTACCGGCAATGAACTGCTCATGAGAAAGGGCATCCCGATGACGGGAAACCATCTCAACCAGGAATTAATTATCGCAACCGGCGCCCTTGAAGCAATGGTCGTGGACTACCAGTGTATCTTCCCCTCGCTCCCCCGGACTGCCAGCTGCTACCATACACAAATCATCTCCACGAGTTCGAAAGCCACGATCCCGGGCTCGTACTTCTTTGATTTCCATGCGGAGGATGCGTATCTCACGGCAAAGGCAATTGTACGGATGGCTGTGGAGAACTACAAAAACCGGAACCCCCAGCGTGTCCTGATCCCGGGAGAGCCGGTCCCGGTCATGGCGGGATTTTCCAATGAGGCGATCAAGAACGCACTCGGGGGCTCGTTTAAACCGCTCATCGACCTGATCGCTGCCGGCAAGATCCGGGGTGCGGTCGGGATTGTCGGGTGCAACAACCCGCACGTGAAGCAGGACTCCGGCCACGTGACACTGGCAAAGGAACTGATCAGGAGAAATATTCTCTGTGTCGAGACGGGCTGCGCTGCGATCGCATCAGGAAAAGCCGGTCTCCTCCGGCCCGAGGCCGCATCGCTGGCAGGTGCTGACCTCAGGGCAGTCTGCGAGTCGTTGAAGATCCCGCCGGTGCTCCACATGGGCTCCTGCGTTGATAACTCCCGTATTCTGGTGCTCGCAGCGGAACTCGGCAATGCCCTCAATGTGCCGATCCACAAACTGCCCATTGCCGGTGCGGCACCCGAATGGTACTCGCAGAAAGCAGTCTCCATCGGGGCATACTTCGTTGCCTCCGGGGTTTACACGGTTCTCGGCGTGATGCCGCACATTGCGGGAAGCCCTGCAACCGTGTCGCTCCTGACCGAGGGGCTGAAAGGCGCGGTGAACGCGAGTTTCGCCGTAGAACCAGACCCGGCAAAAGCTGCGGTGCTCATCTCGGACCACATCGAACGCAAGCGGACCGAGCTCGGGATATGAGCCGGTCCAGGGAACCACGAGGCGCACCCCTCGCAGGAAACAGTCATATTCCTCACGTTGCGGGCAAGGACGGGATCCGTATCCTCATTACCGGCAAAGGCGGGGTCGGTAAGACCACCATTACCGCCCTCCTCGCCCACCTGTTTGCACAGGAAGGATTCCGGGTGCTTGCCATTGACGGCGACCCCCAGCAGAATCTCGCGGTGACCCTGGGAGTACCTCCAGAGAAAGCGGAGCAGATAATCCCGGTATCAAAGAGCACTGAGTATCTCCGGGAAAAGATTGGGGCCGGCCCGGACATTTCTCCGGGCGGTCTCCTCACGCTTAACCCGGATGTGAGCGATGTGGTGGACCGGTTCTCTATTCCTGTCGCGGATAACCTGCGGCTCCTTGTCATGGGCGGGGTCAGGCAGGCCGGCTCCGGCTGCCTCTGTGCCGAGTACACGCTTCTTACCGCAATCCTCCGGCACATGCGGCTCCTCAACGATGAGGTTATCCTTTTGGACACGCCGGCCGGTCTTGAGCATTTCGGCAGGGCGGTCGCTGATGGATTTACCTGTGCGGTTGTTGTAGCGGATCCCTCCTACAATGCTCTTTCCGTGGCACGGGAATCTGCTGCTCTCGCACGACAACTGGGAATCGAACATATTATTCTGGTCGTGAACCGTGTCAGCAAACCGGAGGACCGTAACAAAGCACGTGAGCGGGCTGGACATCTCGATGAATTTTCCCAGGTGATGCTGCTTTCCTTTGCAGCAGAGGTGATTGCTGCGGAACCTGAAGTCTGCCCGCTCCTTGCAACTGAATCGGATTTTATGCGTGCGATCAAAGCCCTCGTGGTGACCATTACCCATAAGTGCGAAGTCCATTCGCCAGAATTCCTTTGAGGGGGTCGGCGCGACGACTCGTCGGGTTGCACCTTGGCATGGCGGTTTTCATATAAACAGACTTAGTTATTCATCTTTAACCACCTACTTCAACAAAGAAACATTGTTCGTCGACAATTGGAAAAATTTCGTTAGATAATTTAATTTCCTAAAATTTGGAGAAGAGCCAAAATAGTCGGTGATGTTCCCGGCCATTTGTTCTGTCTCGACCATCAGCTCGGGAAACGGGAATAGATCCCCATTTCACTTTTTTGACAGTTATCATGTATGGGCTGCCTCCTGCCGGTATCGTTGAATACGACTTATGCCCGAAACCCTATCTTATTAAATATGACCGGGGCAATTCTTCCATTGATCCACCGTGGCAAGGAAAACCCTCACGACAGAGCAGGGTATTCCGGTTGTTGACAACCAGAACTCCGTAACCATATCCGCTGCTGAAGTAACCGTTAGCTGGGCGGGCAAAAGGAACACTAAAAGGCATCACCGTGGATAAAACCATACAACGATAGGAGATGATGTTATGACTGACGATAGCAAGCTCCCGGCAATGAGCGGGGAAAACAAACAGTCAACCGGGCAGGTCAGGTCCAACCGTGACTGGTGGCCGAACCAGTTGAACCTGAAGGTTCTTCACCAGCACTCTTCCCTCTCCAACCCGATGGGCGGGGAGTTCAACTACGCTGAGGAATTCAGGAAACTCGACCTGGCGGCCGTGAAGAAGGATCTCCGTGAACTGATGACCGGCTCGCAGGAGTGGTGGCCGGCGGACTTCGGCCACTACGGGCCCCTGTTCATCCGCATGGCATGGCACAGCGCCGGCACGTACCGTATGGGTGATGGTCGCGGCGGTGCCGGTGCCGGCCAGCAGCGGTTCCCGCCCCTCAACAGCTGGCCCGACAACGCGAACCTTGACAAGGCACGCCGGCTGCTCTGGCCGATCAAGCAGAAGTACGGCAGGAAAATCTCCTGGGCCGATCTCATGATCCTTGCGGGCAACGTCGCCCTGGAGTCGATGGGGTTCAAAACCTTCGGCTTTGCCGGCGGCCGTGCTGATGTCTGGGAGCCGGAAGAAGCCGTATACTGGGGTTCTGAGAACAAGTGGCTGGATGACAAGCGCTACTCCGGCAACCGGAACCTCGAAAAGCCGCTCGCTGCCGTGCAGATGGGGCTTATCTACGTCAATCCGGAAGGCCCGAACGGTGTCCCGGACCCGGTCGCAGCGGCAAAGGATATCCGCGAGACCTTCGCCCGCATGGCCATGAACGACGAGGAGACCGTTGCACTCATCGCCGGGGGTCACTCCTTTGGCAAAACCCACGGCGCCGGCCCGGCGACCCATGTGGGACCTGAGCCCGAAGCAGCGGGCATCGAGGAGCAGGGCCTGGGCTGGAAGAGCAGCTTCGGTACCGGCAAGGGCGGGGACACGATTACCAGCGGCCTGGAAGTCACCTGGACCAGTACGCCGACGAAATGGAGCAAAAACTTCTTCCGGATCCTGTTCGAGAACGAGTGGGAACTGATAAAGAGCCCGGCCGGTGCGTACCAGTGGCAGCCGAAGGGGGGCATATCCGCCGATACGGTTCCGGATGCCCACGACAAATCGAAGCGTCGCCCGCCCGGTATGCTGACTACGGATCTTTCCCTGCGGTTCGACCCCGCCTACGAAAAGATTTCACGTCGTTTCTACGAGCACCCGGACCAGCTCGCGGACGCATTTGCCCGGGCATGGTTCAAGCTGACGCACCGCGACATGGGTCCCCGTGCATGCTATCTCGGCCCGGAAGTTCCTGCCGAAGAACTCATCTGGCAGGACCTCATCCCCGCCGTCAATCACAAACTGATCGATGCAAAGGACATTGCCTCCCTCAAAAAGAAGATCCTGGCGTCCGGCCTGTCGGTTTCCGAACAGGTCTCAACCGCGTGGGCCTCGGCCTCCACCTTCCGCGGCTCCGACAAGCGCGGTGGTGCCAACGGTGCCCGTATCCGCCTGGCGCCGCAGAAGGATTGGGAAGTCAACCAGCCGGCCCGGCTGGCGAATGTGCTCACGGCGCTGGAGGGTATCCAGAGCGAGTTCAACAAGGCGCAAAAAGGAGGCAAAAAGGTATCGCTCGCCGACCTGATTGTCCTGGCCGGCTGCGCCGGTGTCGAGCAGGCAGCGAAGAATGCCGGCCATGCGGTAAAGGTCCCCTTTACGCCGGGACGCATGGATGCCTCGCAGGAAAAGACCGATGTGGCATCCTTTGCCGTGCTCGAACCAAAGGCAGACGGCTTCCGCAACTACCTTGGGGGCAAATTTGCCGCATCGGCGGAGGAGTTGCTGGTTGACAAGGCGCAACTGCTGACCCTGACCGCGCCCGAGATGACGGTGCTCGTCGGCGGGTTGCGCGTGCTGAACACCAACTCCGGACAGACCCGGCACGGCGTTTTTACCAAAAAGCCAGAAGCTCTCACCAACGACTTTTTCGTGAACCTGCTCGACATGGGTACGGAGTGGAAGGCGGTCTCGAAAGACGCTGATGTGTTTGAAGGACACGATCGCAAGACTGGCGAAGTCCGGTGGACCGGCACGCGTGTCGATCTCATCTTCGGTTCGAACTCCCAGCTCCGGGCCCTGGCAGAAGTCTATGGAAGTGCGGACTCCCCGGAGAAGTTCCTGCACGACTTCGTGGCAGCCTGGACCAAAGTGATGAACCTTGATCGCTTCGATCTGGTAAAGGGACTGAAACATTGAACGGTACGGTGAATGCACCGCGTATCATCTCGTGGAATATCACCCTCAGGTGCCCCCTGAAGTGTTCCCACTGTTACGTGGATGCAGGCGAACAGGAAGCAGACGGAGTGCTCTCGACGCAGGAGGCATTTGCGGTCATCGACCAGATCCGGGCGACCGGCAGGCCGGTTGTCGTGCTGAGCGGGGGCGAGCCCCTGCTCCGTGAGGATGTGTATGATATTGCCCGGTACGGCATGGTGCAGGGCCTCCGGATGGTCATGGGTACCAGCGGGTACCTCATCAACCACGATACCGCGGTAAAACTCCGTAAGTCGGGTATCCGGGCGGTGGCCATCAGCCTGGATTCGAAACACCCGGAAGTTCACGACTCGTTCCGGGGTCTTGACGGCGTATGGGAGAGAGCCGTGCAGGCCATCGGGCATTGCCGCGATGCAGGAATCGGGGTCCAGATCAATATGTCGTTGATGCGATCTGCCATACGTGATGTCGAAGATGTGATAGAACTCGGGACTTCCCTTGGGGTCCGGACCTACCAGCTCTTCTTCCCCGTCCCTACCGGGCGGGCCCGGAAGATCGAGTCCCGCAGCCCGGAGGAGTACGAAGAACTGATCCGGCAGATCTTGATCCGGTACAGGGACAGCGACCTTAACATCCGTCCGACCTGCGCCCCGCAGTTCCTTCGTATCGCTGATGAGCAGGGCATACAAAACCCGGTATGGGGACGCGGCTGCCTTGCCGGCATCACCTATTGCCGGATATTTGCCAACGGAGATGTAACGCCCTGCCCCTACCTGCCGGTCAGCGCCGGTAATGTGCGGACCACTCCATTTTCGGAGATCTGGAACAACTCCCCGCTCTTCACGGCACTCCGCAATCCGGATCTCCTCACGGGAAAGTGCGGCCGGTGCGATTTCAAAACAAGGTGCGGCGGGTGCCGGGCCCGGGCGTACCGGCGGGAAGATGCAACCACCCCGCTCTGGTGCGACGGGCTTGCAACCCCGGAGGCAATCAGCGGGGAGTGCTGCGGCGAGGACCCGTGGTGCCCGTACCAACCTGCCGGGGTGAAACCGTGAGCAGTCCCACCCGATTTGAACCGGACCAGACCGATCTGGCCATACTTAATGTTCTTCAGGACGATCTCCCGCTGGTATCCCGGCCATGGAACTCAATCGCTAAACGGCTGGGCATTACCGAGACCGGGATTCTCGGCCGGATGCAACGGCTGGAAGAAGCAGGAATTATCCGGGGCATATCCCCGGTACTGGAATCCCGCCATCTCGGTCTGCACGCCGCAACCCTGGTTGCCCTCCGTGTGCCAGAAGAGAGAGTGAACGAAATTGCAGCCATCATCAGCAGTTATCCGGAAGTATCGCACAATTTCAGACGGGATCATTCCTACTCCCTCTGGTTCACGATTGCAGCACAGGACGGGGAAGGAGTCCAACGGGTTCTGCATGAAATTCTGGACAGGACCGGAATTTCAGCCTCCGATGTGCTTGATCTGCCAACGGTAAAAAAGATAAAAATAGATGTGCGCTTCTCCTTTTTGCCCGCACAATCCGGGGAGGTTCCTCATGGATCCGATTGATGTCGAATTACTCCGGGAACTGGAACGGGGCCTCCCGTTTGTTCCGGCTCCTTTCGAAGAGATCGGAAACCGACTGGACCTCACCGGCTGCGAAGTAATGGAAAGGATCGGGCACCTGAAGGAAGCAGGGATCATAAGGAAATTCCGGGCACGTATTGATCAGAGAAAGGTCGGGATCATCGCAAATGCTCTTGTGGCATGGAAACCGGCAGGATCTGGAGAAAATGATCCCGGAAAACGTCTCTCAGTATTTCCCGCTGTTACCCATTGTTATGAACGCAGGCCGGTACCGGGTCGCTGGGAGTACACTCATTACACGGTCCACCACGGCTATAGCAAAGACCAGGTGCTGGACGAAGTGAAGGCGGTTGCAGAGAAGACTGGCTGCCCGGATTATACCGTCCTCTTCAGTACCCGGGAGTTCAAGCGCGTGCCGAATGTACGGATGCGGGAGAACGGCGGTGGTGTCTGATGAACCGGATAACACAATGCATGCACGGGCGGGGAACGGTCAGCGGAATGATGAAGCACCGGCACAAACCGCAGGGTGATGTGCCGAGCAGCCTCCTTGCGTTTACCGGGATGTACCGGCCGGTGGTCTTCTGGAACCTCACGGATCGCTGCAACCTGAGCTGCACGCACTGCTACAGCAGGTCAGGACCGGGACGCACAACAGAAGGAGAGCTTTCAACTACCGAGGCATTCGGAGTAATCGACGATCTGGCAGCTATGGGTGTCCCGCTCATCCTGTTCACCGGTGGGGAACCCCTGATGCGTGCGGATATCTGGGAACTGGCGATGCATGCCAGGAGCCGCGGCCTCAAGATGGCACTCAGCACAAACGGTACGCTGATAACGCCGGATATTGCCCGCAGGATCAAAGAAAGCGGGATCGAATATGCCGGAATATCGCTGGATGGTGCGAACGCTGAGACGCATGACCGGTTCCGGAATTTCCCTGGTGCGTTTGAGCAGACGGTAAAGGCATTTGCTGCCTGTACGGAGGCGGGGCTCCGGTGCGGGGTCCGGGTCACGCTCACGAAAGAGAATTGCCATGAATTAGAAGCGCTTGTCGACCTCTCGCTTTCCCTCGGTGCCTCCCGGTTCTGCCTGTACTGGCTCGTGCCAACCGGACGAGGGAACGAATCCTATGCCCGGTTGCAACTGGACCGGGACGAGGTTATCGGTGCCCTCAGTCTTCTCTACCGAAAAGCAAAGGAGACGGATCCCGCCGCTATGGAGTACCTGACCGTAGATGCCCCGCAGGATTGCATCCATCTGCTCGCATCAATGGAGAGGGATGGATTGGAAGATCTCGCTGATGCCCGCGAGCTGCTCGAATCTTTGCAAGGCGGATGCAGTGCCGGCACCCGGGTGGCAAATATTGACACCCGGGGGAACGTGTATCCCTGCCAGTTCGCCCGCTCGCCGGAATTTCTTGTCGGGAATATCAGAAAACAGCCTTTCAGCAAGATCTGGTCGGACGGGGAGAACCCTGTATTTGCCCGGTTCCGGGAAAAGGATGTCCGGTTCGGGGGACGGTGTGGGATCTGCACCTATCGTGATCTCTGTGGGGGCGGGTGCCGGGTCCGGGCGCATGCGGTTGACGGGGACTATCTGGCAGAAGATCCCTTTTGTTTTATCGAGAAAGAGGGGATTAAGGTCAATAAGTAAAATAAGCCCAATTAAGGCTTCTTTTCCCCGACATCGATCCGGAAAACCCCGTAAATCCTCTCTTTTTAGCCCCTGTGGAAAATACACCATAATTTCGCCCTGATTGCCAAAATACGGCAGGAAACCCCCTCACCGGATGGCTCCCAAAGGCCCTTACATTCAGGCTTTTTTCGCTACGTAATTTAGCCTATCCGGACCCCATAAACCCTGCCGGAATGCGAATATGAAGCTCTTTTTTCCGGGAAGGGGATCAAAAAAAGCGGTAATTTGCCGCTCTTTTCTTACTGCCCGCAGCCACCGGAGCGTTTCGGTGTACACCCGCCACTAGCGCAAAGGGATTCCTTTTCAGGATTGCCGCAACAGGCTGCAGGTGTCACGTGGTCTTTTACCACCTGTTCGGCAACTTTGTACGCGTACACCGTGAACATCTCGTCCGGTACCTCATCGATTCCAAACGGCAGGTCGAGATTGTAGATCAGGTCCGCCCGCACGATTGCCGGCCGGAGTTCCGGAATGACCCCTTCCATCATCCGCGACGAGCAGTTGATAAAACATCCTTCAATCGCGATCACCTTTTCAGCTCTCCGGACCAGGTTCCGCTGGCCGGTATCTTTGGTGAATGCTCCCCCAAGGCAGATCCGCACCGTCCGGTCGCGGGCGAGCCGGTGGGCGACAAGGTTTGCAGCCCTCCGGGCCACCTCGCCCCGGGCACATGCCCCCTCGCAGGCCATCACGGCAATCTTTGGCGGGGTTGTGGAATTCTTTTCAGCATAATCCTCGCAGGCCGGGCATTTGCCGGTCACTTTTGCAATTTTTACGGTTTCGTAATCCATATCTTTCATCACTGCATGAACCGTGGATCGGGGAGTGCTATATACCCCGGAACCGGATTTCAAGAAAAATTGAAGAGCCGCGATCCTCTCAAATACCCGGGAGGTGATTCCAGCGAGCACCTTTTGTATTCTTCGTGCCTATCTCGTACCATGGCAACTGCCCGCTGCTGCCCTGCCGACTGCGCCCTGCGAAGCGACTGGGAAGACGAACTCCGTGCCGAGAAGGAGATGCTCGAGCGGGAGACGGTAACGGAATTACACACCCTCATGAAACTGCTCGCCCACCCGCTCCGCTTAAAGATCGTCCTGATGCTCCTGAAACGGGACCACTGCGTCTGCGAGTTCTTCTATGTCTTTGAAGAGCCGCAGAACCTTATCTCGTATAACCTGAAAAAACTCAAAGATGGCGGTCTTATCGATTCCTACTATCGCTCGAATCATAAAATATACAAAATGAACGAGGCGATGGTGCCGGTGATCCGGAAGATCACCGGGGCAGTAACCAGGTGATCCATGCGATCGCGTAAGATGCCCTCTCGCGAACCGGGTAATTCCGCTCAGCATCACAGGAATTTTTCAGGCTTGGGACAGGGTAACCTGGAAGGCAGGAAGTGACGGATACATTTCCAAGTCTTTTTCTTTCCGGTTGCAGGTATATTAACCATGGATCCCCTCATCGCGTTTGCGATCACCCTTATCCTCATCACCATTGTCAGCCTGTGGTACAGGATATCCCCGTTCTTCACCCTGATTGGCGGGGCAATCCTGTTCGGGCTCCTTGCGGGTATGACACCCGACGCTACTCTGGTTGGGATCGTCGCAGGTGTCGGCAAGGTATTTTCGGCATTTGGCATCATCATCCTCTGCGGGGCAGTCATTGCAAAACTCCTGCAGGAGCAGCACCAGATCGAAGAGATCGTTGCCGATATCCGGAGGTACGTGAAAAATCCCCCGGTGATTGCCGGGGTATCGGGGTATCTTCTGGCAGTGCCGATTACCTGCTGTGTCACCGCGTATATCATGTTAAACCCGATCCTCGACAGCCTTGAGAAAGACAGGACGAAGCGCAACGTGCTCCTGTATCTTGCTGCGGTCGGGAGCATCATCTCCTATGCTCTCATCTACCCCACACCGGTGGTCATCCCGCTCTACGAAGCATTCTCCGGGGGAATGAGCCCGCTCGTCTTTGACGCTGTATCTATCCCGCTCTCGCTTCTGCTATTGGGTGGAATCCTCCTGTACTTCCGGTTCGTCCATCCGGCTTCTTTCACCACAGAGAAAGATAAACCGGAAGCTCTGCCTCCTCAAAGTTATGGGGCCGAAAATCCGGTCCTGAACCAAGGGATTCACTGGCGGGCATGGGCTCCGTTTATTGCAATCCTGATTGCCATTCCGGTCTCCTTTCTGCTCCTGAACCTGTCGCATGTCAGTATTATCAATTTCATCATGCTTGTTGGCGCAGTGACCGCTATTGCCCTCGCTCCTTCAACAGTGCGGACACAGGGGTTGTCCGGGGGAGCCAAACACGCAGGCATGATCATCTTTGATATCTGCGGGGCGGGGGCACTCGGGTTTGTGATCGTCAAGAGCGGATTTGCCCAAATCGCCTTAGGCCAGCTGACGTTGCTGATCCCCATCATTCTCGTCCCATTCATCCTCGCCGCACTGATCGAGACTGCGCAGGGTTCACGGGTGGTTACCGCGGTGATCACGGCAGAAGTACTCGCAGGATCGGCCGTAGTCGGTGCCATCCACCCGCTCCCGCTCATCCTTCTCATCGGTGCCGGGTCGTGTGTTGTGTCCTACGTGACCGATCCCTACTTCTGGCTGGTCCAGCGGACCACCGGGGACGATATCAAGGCCGTGGTGAAAAATTACACGCTGCCCATCGCACTTGCCGGAGTCGGGATCTTTATTGTGGCCCTGGTACTGGAATACGGAGTTTACCGGTGAAGTAACGTGAAAAGAAAGGTTCAGGATATCATTTTATAATGCCGTGTCCTTTCCTGATCGTAGCCATCCAAATCACACAAAACATGAGGACAAGACATGCAGGCTGAGCACGGAGCGTCGATCCATCTGAGTATTCCCTTTTACCGGCAGCACTACGACATCACGTGCGGCCCGGCTTCACTGATGATGGCCATGAAATACCTAGATCATGACCTGCGCCTCGGAAAGGATCTGGAGATCGACATCTGGAGGGAGGGAAACCTCGTAGCAGTCTGTGGAACCAGCAGGTATGGTCTGGCTTATTCAGCGGCTGCCCGTGGATTTTCCGTAAGAGTTACCAGTAATACAGGGGGAATTGATTTTGTTGATACGTTCGTTCCGCCACTTGACAGTCCGGCCATGCTGTTGCTTAAGGAGCAGTTTTACGAAAGAAGAGCCCGGTGCAGAAAACTGGGTGTCCGCGAAAGACAGGTAACAATCACTGGCAAAATCCTCCGTGAGTCTCTTTTTTCGAATCATGTTCCGTTGATCGTGACAAACACCTTGTTTTACAGCAAAGAAGACCTGCCCCACTGGGTTGCAGTGACCGGCATCGATGACAAATTTTTGTACTTCAACGATCCCTCTGATGCAAGGCATAAAAAGAGAAAAATCGGGCTGCCCGCACTTTCAGAGTTTGTCGGGTATCACGGCGATCAATCCATGGTCGAGGTCTGGAAACAATAATTTCCGGCTGTTTTACCCTCACATCCTTTTCGGCATGGTCCTCTTGTGCAGGTACATCGTGCCGACCGTAAACACAACAGTGAATACCACTAGTGCTGCGATGTCGATCCAGACGGGGAAATAGTGTACATCGGTAAACGAGAAACGAACAAGATCCGTGAAGTAGGTGAGCGGCGAGAACACTGAAAGCACCAGACCCCAGAACGGCATCTGTTCCAGCGGGACGAAGATGCCGGAGATGAAGACGAGCGGGAACTTGATCAGCGACGAGAGCATCATGATGTTCGATGGTACGTTTGTCGGAGGTACCGCGAGCAGCATCCCGATTGCGGAGAAGCAGCAGGCTGCAATGAGGATGGCTGCAAGCAGCGTGATGCCGTGGAGGAGCGGAAGCCCGAGCACCAGCCCGATGAGGACTGTAATAATCGTAATCCCAATACCGAAAAGGGTGGAGGCGATCATGTCGCCAAAGACAATCGCCTCGACCGTAACCGGGCACGAAGCGAGCCGCTCAAGGGTCTTGGCCTGCCCTTCCCACGGGAATATAGCGGGGGATACCGCAGTGGCCGTAAAAAAGAGTGTCATCCCTACCAGACCTGAAATGAGGAATGAAAGGGGAAGTTGCCTGCCCCCCATCAGGAAGGCAAGGAACATGAAGAGCGGCATGAAGACGCCGAAGATAAGAACCGGGCCTTTGATGTAATAGATACGGATGTCTTTCTTGGCAATCGCCCAGGACCTCCGGACCTGCTCGGAGAATCCAGCCGGGTTCATGGTTGTGCCTCCTGTGTCAGCCGGAGGAACGCTTCATCGAGAGAGGGGGCCAGCGTGTTCAGCGTGACAATTGCCGCACCGTTCTGCCGGCTGAAAGTTGCAAGGGAATGGATGGCCGCATCTTTGTTCTGGGTAGTGATCTGCCATTTGTCACCGGCCCGGTTCGCCGTCATGACACCATCAAGTCCTGCAAGGGCGTTGTCGGGCACGTCACGGTCAAAACTCACTTCGATCCTGTGCACCCGGTCTATAGCCGTCTTGAGTTTTTCCGGTGCATCGATGGCCACCATCTTCCCTGCCCGGATGATGCCGACACGGTGGCAGAGCCGGTTGGCCTCCTCCATGTTGTGCGTGGTGAGGAAGATGGTGGTTCCCTGCGTGTTCAGGTCACGGAGCAGGGAGAGGATCATATGCGTGCTCTGCACATCGAGACCGCTCGTAGGTTCATCGAGGAAGAGGAGTTCTGGTTCGTGGATAAGCGCCATAGCGAGGATGAGCCGCTGCTTCATGCCTTTGGAATACGCCTGCACTTTCTGGTCTTTGCGCTCAAGGAGCCCTACCATGCCAAGCAGTTCGGATGCACGCTGCTCTGCCCGGGCACGGGAAAGTCCGTACAATTCGCCCATAAGCATCAGGTTCTGCCATGCGGTAAGATCGGTGTAGGCATTCGATGTCTCCGGTACGACACCGAATCCCTGTTTTGCCATGACCGGCTCGGACCGGATATCATGGCCGAGGATCGTGGCAGTTCCGGCATCGGGGGGGATGACACCGGTCAGCATCCGGGTGGTGGTGGTCTTTCCGGCACCGTTGGGGCCGAGGAAACCAAAGATCTCACCCCGCTGGACATCGAACGATATATGGTCTACGGCAGTGCTGCTGCCAAAAATTTTCGTCAGATTCGAAGCCTGGATTATCGCGGCCATAGGGTTCTCATCTCCTCATACATCTTCGCGGATGCCAAGGAGGACCATCTTCTGATCACAGCGGATCCCCCGGTTCTCATCCTTTTTCACCGATACGAGATGCCAGGGTTTCACAGGATGCTCAACGGCTCCCGATGTGATAACCCCTTTACCTTGCAGAACAACAAACACGACGGCATACGGTTCCGGGTGCGGCGGAATCACCTGCCCTGTTTCAAGGCCGACGATCACTATGTTCGAACCTGCGGTTTTCATCAGGTCTTTTTTGACCGGGCCGGATGCGGAGAATTCCGCTGCGCTCAGAAGATCCATAGTACCCTCCCCGTATTTAGAAGGGTTCCGATTCTCCGGTTTATTCCACCAAGATGAATTTTCTTTATGATCTTCATCATTGGATGGTGGAGCTTGAAGTAAATAAAAGATATTCGGGATTTTTTGAAATGCCCGAACCGTTCCTGTTCTATGAGAATCACCGAATTCAGATTATCCCATTCCCGTTAATTTTGACAATATAGTACACTCCGACGATGAGAGAACGCACCGGGTTCATGATGCCAGCGCCTTGCGCCCGCGTTCGGTGATGCTGTAGATGATCCAGTTGCCGTGATATTCGCCTTCGATCAGCCCACTCTCTTTCAAAATATTCAGGTGATAGGAGAGTTTCGACCCGGCAAGGCGCATGAACCGGTTGATGACGCAGACACAGAGCGGTTGATCGCGGAGCAGGTAGAGGATAGTCAGCCTCAGCGGGTCGGCAAGCGCGTGATAGATCCGGCTCTCCCTCTCAAGATCCCCGGATGCAGGGATCCGCTCCGCAAGGGCTTCGAATCCCCCGAGGTCATCGAGGTCCTTCTGAATTTGCTCGGGAAGATCCATTTCCGTTTCCCCGGAGTCCTTCTTACTTTTTGTCCCGCAACAGGACAGGTTCACGCGTTTCACTTCAAATTAATCTGAAATGGCAAGATATATAATCTTGCCCTGTTTACATTGATTCAACAAAATTTGAAATGAAGTGAGCCTTTTGGAACCAAACCAATTATCAGACCGGCACGCCACGGTAGTCGTGCCCGGACAGACAGTCACGCTGGAATCCCTGCCGTGGAATCCGCACCCGAAGTTTGCCGGGGTCTTTCTCCGGCACCTGGTGA
The DNA here is from genome assembly GCA_041645435.1 of Methanoregula sp. Classification (NCBI taxonomy): domain Archaea; kingdom Methanobacteriati; phylum Methanobacteriota; class Methanomicrobia; order Methanomicrobiales; family Methanoregulaceae; genus Methanoregula; species Methanoregula sp. The sequence continues at coordinate 124,894 of JBAZQB010000005.1, read as the reverse complement.
CAGGAAAAGATACCGGGGGGCGTATGAGCCTGCATCACGTACGAATTGATCCCGGCTGTGCCATTGGTGATCACACGCATGCCGGTCAGGTTGAGATCCATGATGTGCTGAGAGGTGCCGGGGCCTGCACGCTTGCCGGAACAAAGATTCCCTACATCCCCGGTGTTGTCGGGATCATGCCCTCTGATCAGGTGCACCGCGTCGAGGCCGGAGACAAAGGGTTGCTCCTGCTGGCGACATTCTCGCCCCCGCTCGTGTGAGGTGCTCTATGGAATACGACAACAAACCCTGCTGTGCTGCCGATGCACTCCGGCGGATCCGGCAAATCCCGATCAACGGGATTCCGACCGGGATCTGTATGCTCGATGAATGCATTGCAGAAGTAACAACGCAGAACCTGAAAAACGAACCGGAGATCCGGGCTGCACTCCTCAAACGAATAAAGGTGTACAATTACATTCCCCGGAATGTCGAGGAGGAATATGCCCGTGCGCTCCTCGAAGAATACAGGAAAGCGCCGGTGAAAACATGAAGCAAAACATGTCCATCCTGGTGTGACCTCATGACAAAAATTGAAATTCTCGGAACCGGCTGTGCAAAGTGCAGGCGTCTCTTTGCCAATGCCGAACAGGCAGTAAAGGAGCTGAAGATCACGGCAGAGATCGTCAAAGTGGACGACCTTGTCGAAATTGTCGGGCGTGGTGTCATGCTCCCGCCGGCACTCTCCATTAACGGTGAAGTGCGGGCGGAAGGCCGGGTGCCTGATGTGAATGAGATCAAGAAAATATTAACGGAGTGAAAATAATGACAGAAAAATCCACATGTTCATGCGGAGCAAACGAACCAAAAAGGATCATCTTTCCCTGTGCCGGGCAGGCAAATGTCGGACAACTGACCAACCTCGCGGCTCTCCAGCTGACGGAGGAAGGGTACGGGAGCATCGCCTGCGCTTCACTGCTCGCGATCGGTGCGGAAAGCCTTGTCGCCAACGCGATGAATGCCGATGAAGTCGTCATCCTCGATGGCTGCCCGATGCTGTGCGCAAAGAAGATTGCCGGTGCACAGGGAGTTGCAGCAGGACAGCACCTTGTCGTGACCGAACTCGGCATCACCAAAGGACCATCGAAATCCTACACGAACGACGATATCGAGAAGATCGCTGCTGCGTGCTGGAAGGGTGAAGGCCGGACGAAAAAGACTGCAACCCCGGACAAGAAGGCCGGCGGGAAAGACAGTGGGTGCGGTTGCGGGTGCGGCGGGACCTGCTGAGGTAGTAAGGGGCGAGAACTACGGCTGACGAAGCAGAGATCCGTGCGTGGGCTGAAGAGTACGCAAAAGAGAATGGCTGGGTGCTGAACCCGGACAAAAAAGTACTCGATACGATAATCCGGGGGCTCGCACGCAACGAGCGGAAGTTCGGCGAGCGGTACTGCCCGTGCCGGCTCCGGTCCAGGGATGTGGAGAAGGACCGGGCGATCATCTGCCCGTGCATCTACCACCGGGATGAGATCGCGAAAGACGGGCACTGCCACTGCCTGCTCTACTTCCGTAAAGATGCCGCAGAGTTGATGACGGGGGGAAAATAAGTGACCTACGCACTCGTAACCTGTTCCGGCATATCGAATACCGGGAGACTTACAACACAGGCAGCCCACCTCCTGCTTCAGCGAAAGCCGGGGCAGTACGTGTGGATGCATGCCAAGCAGTCTGCTGCGACGCTGGAAGCGGAGATCGGGGACGCGGAACAGGTAATCGTGATCGACGGCTGCACGGATTGCTGTGCGACGAAGAAACTTTCAGCCTCCCACCTCGCGCCCCATCATCACATCATCGCGACCGAACTCGGCATCGAGAAGAAGGGGATGGGCGAGGTGCAGTACGATGAGATCGAGAGAGTTGTTGCGGCTGTTGATCAGAAAATAACCGGAGGATAACACCATGCAGGATTATTTACAACTATTCGCCGATTGGGTGACATACACGATCCTCGGACTTGTGCAAGGCTCTCCCCTCGCATCATCGGTGAACTTCTTTGTCTACGATTCGATCAAGGTAACGCTCCTTCTTGCTGTGATCGTCTTTGCGGTCGGCATTGTCCGCACGTATATCACCCCGCAAAAAGTGAAGAAATGGGTAGCGGGACGCACCGAAGGGGTGGGTAACGTGATTGCCGCCCTTCTCGGCATCCCCACGCCGTTCTGCTCCTGCTCGGCGGTGCCGCTCTTCATCGGCTTTGTGGAGTCCGGCGTACCGCTCGGCATCACGTTCTCGTTCCTCATTGCCTCCCCGCTGATCAACGAGGTCGCTGCTGCCATGCTCCTTGCCATGTTCGGCTGGCAGATTGCGCTTATCTATATCGTCTCCGGTCTCATCATCGCGATCGTAGCCGGCATCATCATCGGGCGCCTCCACCTTGAAGGCGAGGTCGAGGAATTTGTCTACAAGTGCAAATTGCACGAGCAGGCAGAAAAGGAGATGACCGGGAGGGAACGGCTCATCTTTGCCAGAAACGAATCCCGGGATATCACGTTAAAGGTGCTGCCTTACATCCTCATCGGGATTGCCATCGGGGCGGTCATCCACGGGTACGCCCCGGCAGATTTCCTCGTCAATATCGCAGGACCGGATAATCCGCTCGCGGTTCCCATAGCAGTGCTGATCGGCATTCCGCTTTACTCGAATGCAGCAGGAATGATCCCGATCATGGAGGTGCTCACCGCAAAAGGCATGGCTATGGGTACCGCCCTTGCGTTCATGATGGCTGTTATCGGGCTCTCGCTTCCCGAGATGATCATCCTGCGGAAAGTGATAAAGATCAAACTGCTCCTGGTTTTTGCCGGCATCCTGTTCGTCTCGTTCACGCTGACGGGGTATTTGTTTAATGCAATACTGGGATAACCTAATAATAACCGGAGATATGTCGTGACAAAATCCAATGATGCGCTGACCAGTTTTAAGAGCGGGTTCACGTGCTCCTCAGCAGTGTTCTCCGCTTTCTCTGACGAACTGGGGCTGGACGGGGATACTGCAAAAAAGATTGCCTGCGGTTTTGGTGCCGGAATCTCAAGGACCGGCAATATCTGTGGTGCCGTATCCGGGGCGATCATGGTCATTGGCCTTAAATATGGCAAGACTCTGGAGGGCGATGATGCCGCAACCGAGAAGACGCGGGCACTGGTCCGGCAATTTATCCATGAGTTTATCGAAAAGAACGGCTCGATCAACTGCACGGAACTGCTCGGCTATGATCTGAGTGATCCGAAAGCGTTCTCTGCGGCCAGGGACAGTGGCCTGTTCTGGACGAAATGCCCGGCACTTGTACGGGATTCTACCGGAATCCTTGAAAAAATACTATGATGAAAACGATGACGATGATGGAACAACCTCAGATAACTTCCTGAAATTTAAAAAAAAAGGGATGGATTGAAATGACAGATGGTTCTGCTGGACTGGGCTGGGTTGAGAAACTGCTGGCCCTGTGGATATTTCTCTGCATTGTGATCGGGCTGGCTCTCGGGAAGTACTTACCGGAATTCAGCCAGAATCTTGCGATTGGTATCCCGATTGGGTTATTTTTAATGATCTATCCGGCGATGACGAAGATCGAACTGGGAGAACTCAAAGATGCCCTCAAGAGCAAGAAACAGGTTGGCATCATCATTTTTTTCAATTATCTGGTGAATCCCTTCCTGCTCTACATCATAGGATACATCTTCTTTGAGAAGATCCTGCTCGGTCTGGGTTGGATCACTCCTGAAGCCGCCAGTTACCTGTGGACAGGGCTCATCCTCCTGGGTGTTGCGCCGTGCATCGCGATGGTGCTTGTGTGGACCGACCTTGCCAAAGGGAACGGCCCGCTGGGGATCGTGCTCATGGCATGGAACTCAATTATCCAAGTGCTCACGACTCCACTCTACATTGCCCTTCTCGTCGGCACCTATATCGCGATCGATATCGGCATGATCGTACAGAGTGTCCTTCTCTATCTCGGTCTGCCCCTGCTGTTCGGTGTTCTCACCCGCAGGGAAGTGATCAGACGGAAGGGTGTGGAATGGTTAAACACCCAACTGATTCCGCGCTTCAACGCCCTGCAACTCCTTGCGCTGCTGTTCACAATGATTGTCATGTTCTCGCTGAAAGGCGGGGTCATCATCGACAACCCGAACCTCATCTGGCAGATGGCGATCCCGGTGGTCCTGTTCTTCTTCCTGTTGTTCCATGTCGTCTATTATACAACCAGGCGCATGGGATACAACTACGAAGATTCCGCTACCATGGGATTCCATTGTACCGGCAGGAACTTTGAGCTGGCAATTGCAATTGCACTGACAGCATTTGCAACGATGCCAATGGTTGCAGTCTCCACGGTTGTCGGACCCCTCATCGAGATCCCCGTCATGCTGGCAATCGTGTGGCTGTCCCTGAGAAGGAGAGAGCGGATAAAGCAACAGGAAAAGGGAATATGTCCTGATTTATGAGAGAACCATAAAAAATCGTTTGATAAATAAACCAACCATATCGGATGTCCCATCGCCCCGGTGTCGATTACCAGAAGTCCGCCTCAATCTGGCTTAAGGAGAAATGATACGGGGGAGACGCAGATTCGTGCTCCCGGGGATGCACGAAACCCTGATGGTTGCTGATACGCAGCATCGCCCGATCCAAACCAAGGGGGAGGAGGATACCTCCACCCCTGCAGGCTTTTTTGTTGAGATGTTGAGTGTTCGTGGTTGCCCGAAACGATACCGGAAACGCTCAGCAGGTCACGTGCAGCACGGCGGTATACTTCCGGTCTTCCTGTTCGATCAGCGGGAGGAGATCGGGAGTCGGTTTCACAATGGGCGCGTACGCTTCGAGCAGGGCAAGGGCGTCCGGGGTCAGCGGCAGGTCGCCGTACTGGCCGGTGCCGATATAGACGACCGTGGGGCGTTCGTCTTTCAGGAATGCAAGTTCTTCGGCCGATAGCGGCGTGTGCCCGTATTCCCCCTTATGGGGTTTCGAGAGTTTCTTCCTGCGCTTTGAGACCGTGCCATCGGTATGGATCACGATGTCGTGCTCGTACCGGGTGCCCCCGGTCTCGATCCAGCCAAATCCTGTTTTCATGCGATCACCACGAGAGGTAATTCCGCAGGGGAGAATATGAGCGTTTTCCCTGCCGGGGTGATATGCCTGCTGCGTTCTGACAGGTGCACAGCCTTCACAAAACTCAGGTCACCATTGAACCCGGAAATAGTGGAATTCTTCGGTGGCGGGACTGTTCGTGACCGCGATATCCTCGACATGTATCACCGGGTCGCCCCGGGCATGGGCCAGGCGGACAAAATCGGCAAGGGAGGCAGGAGAACTCTCGGCCACCATCTCCACGGTGCCGTCAGGAAGGTTCCTGACGTACCCGTGCACACCGGTCGCCTGCGCACAATTCGAAACAAAATGCCGGTACCCCACTCCCTGGACCCGTCCCTTTGCCACGGCGGTGATCCGTTCCATAGTATATTTCCGGGCACGGGATGTTTTAAAGCTTGGGAAATTGATTCCGGTACCTCCACAGGTACCTATGGTGAACCCTTGTGCCCGGACACCTGCATCAGGTTACCGGAAGACCGGGTTTTTAATCTTCCATGCGGAAATGATCCAACAATGGATTATCTCTACACCTTCCTGAAGTTCATAGTCGGGGGCAGTGTCCTTGTCGGGGTGACCTATCTTGCCGACCAGGTGGATCCCCGGTATGGCGGTATCCTTGCAGCAGCGCCGATCATCACGACGATTACCTTCCTGTTCGCGTATTCCGAGAGCGGCCGCGAGACGACCCGCCAGCTGATCATCTCGATGTTCTGGTTCATGATCCCCACCTTCCTGTTCGTGCTGGCGCTCTGGTTCCTGATGAACCGGTTCGGCCTCATCCCCAGTATCGGCGGGGCATACGGGATCTGGCTCGGGGCACTGCTGGTTGTGAACCGGGTTGTTGTGGGGGCTTAAAACCGTGAATTTCCGGAAAGTACTTACTGACCGGGGGTCTATCTCCCTCCTGAAAAAAGTACAGGTTTCCGCGGGACCGGCGCGGGTCCTGGTTTTGCCCGGATATCGCCCTACTTCATCCCCGGCTTCCAGAGACCGATGCCGTTTCCTTCGGTATCCTGGATGATGGCGACCTCTCCGACACCTTTTATGTCCTCCTTCGGCATCACGATTTTGCCACCGAGCTTCCCCACCTTCGCGAGTACCTTGTCGATATCTTCGACCACCACGTAATTTTTGATGGTCTCGGTCATCTGTCGCTTGTACATCCCGCCCATGTTCATGGTGCCTTCCTGTGCTGCCCCGGTAGTGATGTCCTGGTACTGCGTTGCTGCTGCCTTCGCTGGATCCAGGGGGGCTTTTGTTGGTTCGATCTTCCATCCGAGCAGGGTGTGGTAGAAGTGCTTTGCGCGGTCGACGTTGTCAGCCGGAATTTCAAAATACGCAATGTTTGCCATGGACTGTGATGTAAGCTAAATGATATTTATGATTTGAGATAGTACTCAAAAACCGCTGATTCACCAGGACTGCTGGTCGCCGGGATGGTCGCCCCGGTCGGATGGGTGGACCGGTCCCTGTTCGCTGATGTATGACGGGGTTTACGGGTCATCGGGAATGAGGGTTTTTGCGGTTACGGTAATCCCGTGCCGGGCAATGTCAGTATCTCCCGGGGGGATGCACCTGACAGATGCAGATAAAAGAAATAAATCAATCTCGGCAGGATTGATCTTCATAGTTTAGAATTGAAGAGCCTTCGCTAGTTCCTGGGCACGCTTTGCAGCTGCCCTGCTCCGGTCATTTTCGTGGTTCCACGGATTGTGATCGTACTCACGGAAACGAACGGCATCCTCTTTTTTTAGTATGATGGTTGTATTGAATGGTTCTGCCATGTGCATCCCCCTGATGTATGACAAGTGTGTTGCATGTCACACGATTGGCATGTACAAGATAGCAATATGCTATTATAATAGTATTCCATGGGGATGTCATCGAGCAGTTGCTCGTATGTCATGTCCCTTGTGTAGGACCGGATCGTAGAAGTGCGGGAAATTCTGTACAATGATCTGAACGATCAGGATCGTTTCTTAACCCTCGTTAAGTTACAGCAATCCCAGCCATACTTATTCCAATTCGGACAATCCGTACCCCGGCAGGGGACGAATCCGACATTCGGGTCCTTTGCTCTTGCGGGATTGACCTCATCCGGGTGCCAGCACAACAGAATATCCATAGGGGAAATTTTCCCTTTATACTGGATAGGCACACGGTATGCGGGATGCAAAAGTGCGGTAGGAGAAGAGATGAGGTTGTGTTACCCCCCCATTCGTACGACCGGAGGGGCGGTACCCCCTCTCCATTTTCCGAGTGGGGGAGGGGGAGGTACCCTGTCTTAACCAAGAGGGGGGGTAGGGTAGGCTGTATACCCCCGCTCATTTTTTGGAGAGGGGGAGGGGGTACCCCCCACTCGTACGGAAGAGAGGGGGTATCCCACCCTCATGACCCCCCCTCACGAAAACCCCCTCTCCGGCGTGACTCCACACGAAGCCATGGCCCGGTACCTGCACCCGGAGGGGGGGAGGTACCCTGTCTTGCGCGAGACAGGGGGGGAGGGGATCCCCCCCTCACTTTTTGGAGAGGGGGTGGGTATACCCCCACTCATATTTTGGACAGGGGGGTAGGTATCCCCTACTCGGACTTTTGAGTGGGGGTACCCCCCTTGCGGGATCGGGCTGAGGGGAAGGGGTCTGCGTCGTGACTCCACCGGAAACAGTGGCGGGGCACGTGTAACAAAGGGGGGTGGTACCCTGTATTTGGCAAGAGGGGGGGTAGGGTGGGCTGCATACCCCCTCTCGGGTTTTGGACAGGGTACCTCCCCCCCTTTCTTGGATTTTTAACAAGCGGGGCTGGTTGAGGTTGTGTAGAAAAAATAGGCACGGAAAAAAATTCTCATTAATTAATTCGTTTCGCGGCAGGGAATAATGCGAATTAGTTTATGGATTGCATCTTCAGAAAGTATCCGTTCTCTGTCAGCGATGTAGTCACATAACCGGTGAGGTGAGATCACATCGATATATTTGTCAATTCTCTGATCGGGCAGAGAACCATGCATAGAGACGACCACACTACGGACTTTTGGCATTTTTCTCCAATAGTCATCTTTCATGAAATACCAGAGTGCGTAGCCGGCCCTTCTTACCTGGTGTTTCAGATCATCAAATTTGGTACCGATATCCGAAATTTTCCAGTTCTTGGTTTCCAGTAAGAAGATTCCCGTCGGCCCTACGACAAGATGATCAATCTGGCAGGTTTTAATGTGCTCCTTTCTTTCCCGCCAGTAAATGTATTTGTTGAAAACAAGGTTGATATCGTTCAGTACATGGTATTCATCGGGCAACCCGGTTAAGACATTCACCACCTGCTCTTCGCCCCTTGCACCGATAAGGAATGTCTCATTTTCTTTCAGGAATTTGTGGTTATGTATAACGTTCATGCGCTCGTTCTGGATTATCTGCTCTCTATTGGCGATTGAATATTTCCGGTGATACCGGATTTGTTCCAGTTTACTCAAATCCTCATAAAAGGGACGATTAATTCTGTACGAACTCAAATAACTGGCCCCCCAGAATTGCGCGATGTGAATAGTTCTCAGGAAAAAGTTCTGGCTTGCATCGATTTTCTTGTTAATCTCAAGAATGCGTTGGTTGACTTCGATTGTCTTTTGAGCAATTCCGTCCTTTATCTGCTGATCAAGCTGTAACTCCTTGGCATGGAGATCGGCTACCAGTTTGTCCTGCCTCTTCCCGGCATGCTCATTAATTCCGGCAAGGACCGTATCGTAATTAGTATAGAAGTGATTGATCTCTTCAAAAGTCGCCAGTTGTTTCCCATTTATGGGTTTAATTCCCTTCAGCACGTAACGGGTGCTGCCGGAAATCCCGTGGATCTTGGCCATTACATTTCCTATAGTCTATGTCATCTTAAAGAAACTTGCAAACACCAATCGCAATCTCCTCTTCCGTCAGTCTTTACAACTCGAACACCAGCGCATTGATCGCCGCGTCCATTGCCTCTGCTTGCCGGCAAGCAACTTCTTCTTGTAGTGCAGCTTAATGAAATTTATCGATACTATAAAAATTAAAGTATTTCATCATTGAAGTGAAATAATTGGAGTGCCATAGTATGGATAAGAATGTTCGAAAAAAATTAGACGGTTGGAAAGATAAAGCACAAAAACAGTTGCGAATCGCGGATGAATGTTTAAAGCGATATGAATATTCTGAATCCGTCCAGGCATCTCAAGAGTCAATCGAATTATCGGTTAAAACCATTCTATCCTTATTAGCGATCGAATTCTCTACCAGCCACGAATGGAGACCGGATAGTAAACAATTCGAGACTATTGCAATCCAGATCAAAGATAAAAAAATAATTGAAAGAATTGAAGAGTCCCACCTATACAATCTTCGTTTGCCAAGATTGTTGTTTATTTTAAATTTCTGGGGTCAGTTCAATACCGTCGCAAAATACGGATATGAAAAAGGCGATCTTGCTGCAGCTCGGGATTTGTTTATCTTTGACGATGAAGCGAAGCTCGCACTCAAACATGCGAATGAATGTGAATCAGCACTAATTACCCTATTTTGCCTTCCCCAAGACCGGCTCGATATGATAGTGGGTGATGTACTAAAAAAATAATTAGTGAGTAAAAATTCATGACCAATGAAAAAATTCCATTTATTCCGGAACTTCCTCTAGAGATCAAAGAAGCCATAAATAATCAAAATTTTGTAATTTTTCTCGGAGCGGGAGCATCGTCAATAATTGGTTGTAAGGATTGGGAGCACCTTGCCGAAAATCTTGTTGAAAAGTGCTTTAAAACACCAAAATTAGGAAATATTGATTCAAAATGTATAAATTTTAAAGAACGGGAATCATTGCTCCAGATAAAAGATCCCAAGAAAATTATTACGATATGTAAACATATTTTGGAAAAAAATGAAGCTCTAAAAGAATTTTATTACGAAATCGAAAAATCTCTAGAACCTGAGTCGGAACTTTTAGAATACAATATCTATAATGAATTATACGGTCTTCGGGGATTGTTTATCACAACGAACATCGATAAACACTTTGACAAAAAATTTAACAAATCACAAATTGTTTGTCGACAGGGTAGTTTTAATTCCAATGAAATTGACCGAACAAAGTTATATCATATTCATGGTAGGATTTCTGAACCGACTACGCTGATCCTCACAGTAAAAGAGTATCTCGATCGTTATTCTAATGATAAAGATTTTCGAACATTTTTGAAAAAAATTTTCTCAGATAATGTGATTTTATTCATCGGTTACGGTTTTAATGAATATGAGGTATTGGATTTTTTAGTTACAAAGGTCGAAATATCAGTTCCGGAAAAGCCGAAGAACTTCATCCTTCGTCCATATTACAGTTGGGAAGAAACACTTCTCGAATTTGAGAAATACTACTTTGAACAATTGGGAGTTCAAGTTCTCGCGTTTAATAAAGATGAATTGGGATATCTCCAATTATTTCCTATAATTCAAAAATGGACAACTGAGATAACTCAAACGTCTTCAGATTTGTATAATACATTTGACGAATTAAGGAACGCCGCGATCAATTATGATCCAAAGGAAGAAAGCCGGATTCTTCAACTGATAACCGAAGACTCATTTAAACTCGAATTTTTAAGACAATTGTCACAATCTGGCAATCCTATACCGTGGTTAAGAACTCTCAAGGATAACGAGTATTTTATTCCAAAAATTTATCCAATGAACTCTCGTAATTTTAGCGAATATTTGACGCAGATGAGCGTTCTCGAAAACATAGCAAAAATAAATTCGCAGAATCCTACAGAAAATGTGACAGATGACCTCATCACCATCATCAATAAAATAATTGATTACAAAGATGAAAATAATCAAAGAATTGAAAATGATTGGATCGATCATTATATTGTAAAAATTATCTTTTTGCTTCCTCTCGATTTGATTGGAGACAATTATTTTGATTATATCAGAAAGTGTTTAGAGTCAAAGTACGATCCAATATTAATTTCTGGGGAAATCAAAGAGATATTAATTCCCAAACTGATAGAAAATAATGCAGAACATCATATTTTAAAAATCCTTGATATTATTTTCGAATTTAAGAAACATGAATCTCCGGGAATTGAGGATTACTCCTCATTGATCGATCATTTCTACCTTGAAGAAATAGTGAAAACAGATACGGAAGATATTATCCGAATTTGCGGTCTAAAAGCAGTTGATATTGCCCTTCAAAAAATTGAGAAGGTTATATCTGTCGATTCATCCGAGTTTCATGAGATATGGATTCCTTCCATTTATGAGAATAACCGGGAGGATCGTGATGATTCCCAATTAATTCATTTCGTTTGGTTAGGTTTTTCGTTTTTAAATCCTATTCAAATCCGTGAGACAATCAAAGAATTATTAACAAAAAAACATCCGATTTTCAGAAGGATCGGAATATGTGCGATAGATCACAATTATGCGGTTCTTAAGGATTTATTCTGGGATTTAACGGATAATCCCTTAGATGAATATCATGCTAGATTTGAATTATATGAACTTTTGAAAAATCACTGCAAAGAATTCTCCAAAGATGAGATTAATAAAACAATACAGTGGATTGAAACAAAAATCTATCATGAAGATAAACTTTCCATAGATCCAAAAGAAAAAGAAATGTACCTTGCCCATCTCAAGAAAGAATGGTTTTCAGCAATTTTAGAATCTGATGATCCTAATGTAAAAAAAATTTATATGAAATATCATAAAATATACCCAAGAGAGATTGAGCATCCTGAAAAAAGGACTAATGTACGTTATTTGTCCAAAACAGTGAGTCCAATTACAAAAGAAAATTTCGTGCAAAAAACAAATGCTGATATTATTCAATTTCTCAATAATTTTAAAGTGGAAGGTCCTGATTGGGGCAGAGTATCATCACGAGCATTATGTGACGTTTTTAAAGAGTCTATCGTTGAAAATCCACAACGTTTTACTGAGGATTTAGATATTTTTGTAAATTTGAAAAGACCATATCAATATGGATTATTAATTGGGATCACGGATGCATGGCGTGCTGATAAAGATTTCAAATGGGATAATATCTTTGGATTTATCAACACAATCATCGAGTCCGATTTGTTTTGGAATGAAGTTTTCCACGAGGGAGAGTCAAATTACAGGAATTGGATTATTTCTCAAATCGCAGATCTAATTGATGAAGGAACGAGACGGGATAACCATCTATTTGATTTAACGCTTTTACCTCAGGCAGAAAAAATTTTATTAATTCTTGTTCAACGTTCAAACGAAAATCTTTTCGAAATGGGAGATCTTATGACTTCTGTTTTGAATTCCTCCAAAGGAAAGATCTATTCTGCGATGGTTAACTATTCCCTCTGTTATGCACGTCACTATCTCAAAGATTCGGACGCAAGACTGAGTGAACCAATAAAAGAAGAATTCACTAAACGATTAGACCCGAAAATCGAACAATCAGTAGAATTTTCAGTGACACTCGGAAAATTTTTAGCAAATCTCTGTTATCTTGATAAACGATGGGTAAAAGAGAATTTTAACAAAATTTTTCCAAAAGAGGATGAGACCCATTGGAAAGCTGCATTCACGGGATACTTATCCTATTCTGGAACGGTATATGTAAAAATATACAATCTGCTTAAATCAAATGGGCATTACTCAAAAGCATTGAATACCGAATTTAAAGATCCTCATATCACCGAACATCTTGTACAGCAGATTTGTATCGGATACATGGAAGGTCTCGAAAATTTAGATGATAAAGCCAGTCTCATCAATCAAATGATAAATATTTGGAATTCGGATCACATCACGGAACTTATCCGGTTTTTGAAGTGGTTCAACAAAGATTCTACATCAGAGAAAAAACGAAAAGTGATTGATCTCTGGCGAGTCATTATCTTAAAAACTTCTTTAGATTTTGAAAATACTGAAAATAACAAAATTTTATCTGAATTAAATGGATGGATTTCAATTATCGATGAGCTTGACGAAGAATCGTGTGGATGGTTGATACGTTCTGCAAAGTTTGTAAAGATTCATAATTTCGATTTTATCGAACAATTAATACGACACACAGAGAAAAGTCCGAAATATACAGGTAACATTTTTCTCTCGATGTTAAGCGGGGGTCGATTTTTCGAATACCGAAAGGAAGACGTTATCCGTTTTGTGACACTTCTTTCCGATAAAGGTGAGAAGGATAATGTTGTCAGAATTTCCAATCTTTATTTAGTGAGGGGGTTTGATTTCCTCAACCCCATTTTAAAACATAATTTAGATAAATAATTGAACGATTGATGTTAAATTTTCCGGATTTTACGCCGTCCAATTTCCAGATCTCGTACAACATCAGATCCCGAACTCGGCCCTGACCGCTTTTAAAGTCCTGACCCGTCCGGCCCTGATATCATCCAGGCTCGCCTTCATGTCCTCAATCTCCTCATAAGAGAGAGGGTCATCATCACGGGTCATGGTTGGCATATACTCAGGTGAATATGCGTACACATTAAAAATGTCCATCATCTTTTCCAAATAGATGTGAAAAGACCCCCTCTTAGTATAGTGCAAAACCTACCAGCTCCTAGTCCCTATACTATACACATAGATAGCGAATCCAAAAATCCCCAATCGCAATCCCAATCTCCACAAATTTGCCGCACCTCCCCGCACCTCTCCCAAATCCAGCCCCATATCACCGTTCTTTCTCAAACCGGTAGCCGCGCCCGGATCCAAAATCCCCCCACCCCCCAAACGCGCCACAATTCAGCCCCCGATTCCCCCATACAAGCCAGAATAACTGCGAAAAAACCCGTAGCAACCAAATACCTTTTCAACCCGAATTTGCTAACATCTGGATCAATACAATGACCAGCAAATACGTCGGACATCTGGGAACCCTGGCGAAACAGATCTATGCAGCACTCAAACAAAAGTGCGTAGCAGCGATCGAATGGTTTACGTCCGTCCCCTCAGCAGCATCCGATGCAAAGCCGGTCCCTGTAGCAGCAAACGGAAACGTACTGGACATGGGGAAGCGGTACAGGTTAACGAGCGGCCACGCCCCACTCTTCTCGCTCTTCACCTTCTTTAAAGATAGTCAGTAAACGTCTGTCCGGTGTTCCGGGTTCTCCATCGTGGTTTTCATCCTGTAGGTTACCTGCCGATTCGCAGAAAGGCAACCTATGGGAGAACCAGAGCCCCGGCTCTTCCCGGACCGGCGTTTTTGGAATTGAATCTAAAGAGCCCCGGCGCTCAAACGAATTGCCTGTCGGATTCCTGTGATGCAGGGTAATCATCAGAAAAAAAACAGGATTGAACCAGCATGACCGAGATCGAATCGGAAAAAGGAGATGTGGCGGAACCGGGTCTAAACCCATCCGGTTTCTTGTACAGCAACCGGATTATTCCCCGTGCAGCCGAGCCGGTAACCGGCCAGGTTGTAGCGGGTGAGACAACCATCATCTTCCATGAAGCCGCAGGGGGTGAACCGGCCTTCGGGCCACCGGAATATACCCGGTGTAACGCGCTCATCTTCGAAGCTGCGAGGATGCTTGAGACATGGCATTACCTGCCGGCGCAGATCCGCAAGTCACCGATACCCATCGATCTCATCGGACTGGGAAAAACCGATACGCTGATCATCGAGATTATCCGTTCGCGGAAACCCGTACCGGACGCCCCGGTGCTCTGCGAATCATTCCGGAAGGAAGTCGATCATCTCCGCTCGCTGGAAACACCGTCCCGGCACCGGAAGATGATCTGGGTCTACTCGCCCCAGTGCCGGTGGAGATTCTATGATGTCTTCCCGGGCGGGGTCTGGCTCGCAAAAGACCTGATGGAGTCAGACCGGGAATAACCTGCCAAAGCAAAATCCAAATTCCCCAATGTTTTCCCTATGGTAATGAGCGGGACCCCCTCTCTCCCCCAGAGGGGGAAGCAGCCCAAGGGGAGCATCCCCTTGACCCCCCCCCATTTCGAAGTTTTTCCCTTAACCTTGTTCAGAGCTATCGCACCAGGGGGGGATGCCCACGCGGCGGGGGTGAAGGCGGGGCGCCGGAACCCCCAAGAGCGTCAAATCTTTTGGCACAGTCTGCCCGGATAAAATCATCAATCTTTTTCGTAAACCGTCGTGAGGGAGTCAAGATCAACCTCGCGTGTGCCCCGCTTTGCACACATATAATAGTCATAGACCTGCGCGATCTCAGCCATCAAACCTGTTCCGGTCGTGAAAATTCCCATACGGCACCCTTCTCCACTACCAAAACATGAATTCTGCCAGCCGGATTCGGCATAAAATATCCCCCGTACACTGTTTTTGCACGCCGGATTGCCCGGATACCGTAACCGGCCATGTCACAGCCCCGGACCGATACACCCCAAATTACCCGATATACCCCACATGCTGATGTTGTTATGTCAAACGGGCGCCCCGCAAGACACCAGAGTACAGAAGTCCGAACACACACGGGACACGATGAGACCCACCGTGGGTCCCGCCAAATCCAGGCAGAGACCAGTATGGCACGGACCGCTCAGAGCCCTCGTCTGCTCGCACCAGAGGATCCGGAGGATCCTGATTGCGAAACGCGGAGGTCGGCTCGCCACAACGGCCCGGCCAGGGAGGAACCAGGACAAGGAAAAAACAACAAGGAGTGATAGATTATGGGAGATTTCGCACAGAAAACAAACATCAAGAGCGCAACCCGCAGGCTTGCGGAGCCGATCGCTGACATAACGGCGTTCAACACGATCGTCCAGGCGGTGATCACCACCAACCCGTTCGGGTGCATCTCGTACATGCTGGCCGGTCAGAACCACCAGCCAATCGAGAAGAGCCGGGAAGCGTACACGGCAAAATTCGTGTACCAGGACGGGGCAGCAAACCGGATCGGCAGCGGCTCGGAGAGCTACAACACGATGGCCGGCTTCACCGCCGGGGCAACGGCTGTGCTTGCCAATACCGCAAACAGCACGGCTCACGGAGGCAGTGTCTACCATGACACGGACAAGGACACCTTCTCGGTGACCCTGAAGTGCCACGACCCCAGCGGAGAGACGTACTTTGTTACGCTCTCCCGCCAGCAGGTGACCCTCTCATCCTACGAAGATGATGGGATCCGCACCGTTGTCGAGACCTGGGCAGACGGCGTAACGGCGCTGAACTAAACGGGGTGAGGGGCGATGGACAATGAACTCATCCTCACCGGGGCCTTCCTCGGGGCGGGACTGCTCGCCTACGTGGTCATCCCCGGACTCCTCGTGATCTGGGACCGGGTCCTCGACCACATGGAGAGCACAGGACAGAAAAAGCAGTAAACGGCAGGGGAGCTGGTCCCCTGCTAACCTCCCTTCCCATCCGGTCGACGCTTTGACGCGAAGATCCGGATCATTCCTGTTTTTCGATTGCATCCGTCCGGCAAACCTTACCGGAACACCAGCATAAGGACGAGCATCAGCCCGATGACAAGCGTCAGGCAGATGACAACCGGTGCAACCTTCCTTATGACCTCGCCTTCTATACCGAGCTTGTCGATAACGGCAGCGGCATTGATGATCTTGGCCACCGCGATACCGGAAGCAACGCCGCCGGCAACGGCATGGGCTGCATAGACCTGCAGGAAATCAAGGGAGAGGACATCGGTCGACGTTTTCAGGATCCCGTAAAACATCACGTTCGACGACGCTTCGCTGCCGGAGATGAATGCCCCCAGCAACCCCAGCGTCGGGCTGATCACCGGGAACGTCACGCCGAAGAAGAGAGCAAGCGAGATGCCGATAACCGCGTTCATGTTGTAAGCGCCGGCCCCTTCAACAAACATCAGCGTGTTGTTTACCACCGACTGGCCAGACCAGTCCATGACATAGGCAATGGCAAAGAAGACCATCGCCGCGAGCGTCGGGCTCCAGGCACGGGTCAGCCAGACCCGGAGGATGGTTCGCGCCTCGCCCCGCGTCCTTATGAGCAGGGGGGCAGACAGGATGGTGCTGATCAGCACCCAGAAATAGGCCTGGTTGAGGAGTTTTAAATCCACGAACTTGTTTGCCACCACGGGGACCTTCTGTGCGCTCCCGAGGATATTATACAGCCCGCCCTGGATGAGAGGGATGCTGATGACAATCGCAAAGAAGACGAGCAGGAGCCAGGGAAACGCGGCTTTCCAGAGCGGCATACCGGAGCCGGGTGTTGCCGGGACAGCCTCCACGGGCAAGGCCGGACTGGTTGAGGGTACCTTTCTCCGGCAGGCCCGAAGAAGAAAGAGCACGGCAATCGTGACAAGACCGGAGAAGACCCCCACGAGACCGATAGCCGATACGGGCAGGACATTAACAAATACAATTGCGGATATCCCCAGCGTGAGCCCTGCGGCAACTGCCGTAGGAAACCCTTTTTTCACCCCGTCAATCCCGTCAGCAACCCAGAGCATGCCGAGGGCGATGCCGGTCGACATGACCGGGAGGAAAAGCGCGATGTTGATACCAAGGGCCTTGGCATCGAGATTGAACACCGCTGCCGGCAGCGTGATCGGGACGGCAAGGAGCGAGAACGAAGTGAGGGGATCATAGCCAAGGCAGGGAAGGGCCACTGCCGCTACGGGAGAGAAACCAAGAGCCAGCATGATGGGCGGGAGCATGGTGACCGGTGTTGCACCAATGGAGACGAGGAACGAACCGAAGCCCACGTTCAGGATCATGATCTGCTCGTAGCGCTCGGCAGCAATCGACCGGATATACGCAGTGATGCGGGTGATAGCCCCCGTTACGTCCATCATCGTCACCTGCAGGATGGTCAACAGCACCATCAGCGATATGCCAAACGAGGAGAGCACGCCATTCCAGGATGCATAGAGTGCGACAGCGGGAGATGTCTGGAAGAAAAGAATCGCAATAACAACCGTCAGCAGCCACCCGGCAATCCCCATCAGCGTCCCGGACTGACGCAGGAAGACAAGTCCGGAAAATATGACGAGGATTGGCAGGACTGCGAGGAAAAACAGGAACACGAGATCCATGCGACATACCATCCGCTATACAGAGCATGAACGTCTGTTATGGGATTCCATAACCATATCGGTTTGATACCGGGAATTCCGGACAGGGCTGCCCGGAGTATTGTGAGGGGCAACAGGATCCGTTTACATCCATGAACCAAATGGAATACCCAAAGGATTTTTTAAAAAGATTGTCGACCGGAAGCCATGCAGATCCATCCAATGAGGATTCCGGTAACCGGGGTATCCCGATCCCACACCTCAGTTTAGCAGCGGTTTTTGAAAATCTATCGAACCGCTACGAAACCGGCAGCCATGAACCACACCACCGGTCCCTCAAACCCGGTTTACCACAACACAACTAAATTTTCTTTAACACAAATCCACATGATTAAATAATCCCGCATACGCCTCCGATTTTAAAAAGGGCTTAATATACTCCTTTATCGCCGAAACAAATTCGAAACCTTTTAATGAAGCGCTCACCAAATTTACACTAACCACAAAGAGTTTAACTCGATGTGCGTGGCATTGCATTTTGAATACTCTCGTGCATTCGCACGCAGGGAGGAGGCTAAATGGAACATATTGTATTTGGCATTGGAATTACTGCATTGACAGGAGCTCTTGCCACTGTAGCCGGTTCTGCGGAAGATACTGAATCCAACATCGGATCACAAGGTGACCCGAACTCACAGGTTCAGCTCGCACCGCAGATGGGATTCCTGCACCGCATCTTCAACAAGGCGGTCGCTGGTGAACCCCCGGCATACGGTCTCTGGTGTGCACTCGGTGCAGGCCTGGCATGGGCATTCATGGCTATGCAGATCAACGCGATCCTTGCGATCGTCCTCGGCTGTGTTCTCGCAGTCTTCGTACAGGGCGTCTACGCAACGACTGCGTACCTTGGCAGGACGGCAAGTCTCGCCAAGTTCGGTCAGCCCGTTTACGTGGACATCATCAAGTCCATGACAACGGTCACTATGGCACATGCGTTCATCGCAATTTTCTGTACCGTTGCAATCTGTCAGTTGATCAATGGTGCGCTGGGACATCCGTTCCCGCTGCCGCTGCTCGCACTGATCTGGGGTATTGCACTCGGAGCAGCAGGATCTGCGACGGGCAACCCGTACTATGGTAAGGAACGTCAGTACCAGAACCAGAAATTCGGCGCCGGTGTGCCGATCTCTGCATCAGGTAACATTGTCCGCTACGCCGAAGCAGGCGAGCGCAACTCGATTGACAACGGATTCTTCACCCACAAGATTGGGGGTTCCGCATCCGGTATCTGTTTTGGTCTGATTGTTTTCCTCGAACTCTGGCGTACCATTCTCTTCGAGAGAATCTACGCAGGCTGGGGTGCAATCGCAGTCGGTGTCCTCATGATCCTCATCTTCACGGTCGTCGACCGGTATATCGAGGTCTGGGCACGCAAGAACTACGGACCCTACACCGTACCTAAGGAGGCAGACGCATGAGCGCAGTTGCAGCAAAACCAACAGCTGGCGGCGCAATGAACCCGACCGCAATGGCAGTCGGTGTCGTCCTCCTGATCATCATCCTCGGAGCCTGCTGGTATGTATCACCAACTCTCGGTCTTACGGCCCTGATCGGTATCATCATCGGCGGTGTCCTGATCGGATTCGGCACCCACTTCGTGCCAGTCGGCGGTGCTCCCGCAGCAATGGGACAGGCACCGGGTATCGCGACGGGTGTCGCCATGCTTGCCGCTGGTGCAGGTCTCGCCGGACTCTTCGGCGGGGCATGGGCAGCAGAACAGGGTATGGTCGTTGCAGTCGTCACCGGCGGTATTGGTGGCGGCCTGATGATGGCAATCACCTGTATGATGGTGAACTTTGTCTACGTCTATGGCATGGGTATCCCGGCCGCGTCAGGTAAAGTCCTCCATGACCCCATCACCGGCGATTCACAGGCAGAATACAAATCCCAGGGTACTGAAGGTCACGGCCTTCCGTTCGTCTCCTTCGTTGGCGGCGTAATCGGTGGTATCCTTGGCGGTGCCGGCGGTACACTCATCTACCTGGAACTTCTCGGCCTCTACGAGGCAACGTTCCCGAAGATGATGGGTGCAACCGCAGCACAGGTTATGCCCGTTGCAGTCGCCATTGCCGGTATGTTCGCAGTCGCTCTGTTCCTCGTGAATGCAGTGCTGACCGCATACAACATCACCGGAACTATTGAAGGACCCCACGACCCGAAGTTCAAGCGCTGGCCACGGGCAATCGTTGCATCCGCTGTTGCATCAGCACTCTGCGGATTCGTAGCGATCCTGATCGTGGCAATGTGAGGTGTGAAGATGTCAGTAAAAGTTGAAGTAATTGAAGGCGGCGTCCCGCACAATAAGATCATGATCGCGGGACTCGTCAGCACACTCGTGTGCATTTACCTGACGTACCTCAATGCGTTCACCAACACCGAGATGTTCTCGTTCTTCGGCGGACTTGCAGTAGTCTCTGCACTGATCTGGGGCAGCCACACCATCAAGGTGCTGTGCAGCTACGGTATCGGTACCGGGGTTCCCTCTGCAGGTATGATCGCATTCGGATCGGGTACAATCGCGATGCTGCTCGCTACCAAGTATGGTATGATGGCACCGATCGTTGCACTCGTTCTTGCAGCTATCATTGGTTACATCCTCGGGTATGTCTCAAACAATATCCTGAACATGAAGATCCCGGCCATGGTCCAGGCACTCACTGAAATGGCAGTTGTTGGTGCACTTACCGTTATGGGATTTGCAGCAATGATCTCCGGTGGGTTCACCTTTACCGGCCTGACAACGTCAACGGCCTCGTTCCTTGGACTCCCCATCACCAGCTACGCAAATTCATTCCTTGGTGGCGGACTTATCGCCGTCGCATTCCTGCTTGGCGCAATTGCAATCCAGCACCCGTTCAACGCGTGCCTGGGACCCGGCTGGAAACAGGACAGGATGCTCATGCTCACCGCAGAGTGCGGATTTTTGAGCATGATTGTCGCAGCCGTGATGTCCTTTGCCCTGATAAGCGCTGGATCAGCACTCATTTCGCTGATTATCGCAATCATCGGCTGGGCATACACATACTCCCAGTACTTTGAACTCTCGAAGCGCGACGCTGCAGCATGGCTTGATTCAAAGCCGATACCTGATACGGAGGGACACTAAATGGCAAACATTATAGTGCTTCCGGAATTCGGGCTCGTTGCTGACCCGTTCATTGGCATCATCACCTCACAGGGCGAATCACTTTCCCCGGTTCTGGAGAAAGTTACCGTTCTCGAGGCAACTGCCGATGATCTCGTCAACATGCTCGCCGGAGAAGGTAACATGCTTGCATCCTTCCCCAACAGGGAGAAGGGACTTGCGATTGGTGGCAGCATCACGTCGTTCTGGTACGGACTTGCGGTTGGATTATTCATTGCTGGGATCATTGCATTCCAGTTGATCAAGGTGGGCTGATATGGCAGACAAGAAATCACCAGCAAGTGGATGGCCGCTCGTCAAGGGTGACTTTATCTCAGGAGACGCAAACAGCCCGGTGGCTGTTGTCACCATGGGATCTCACCTCGACGAAAAGGGCATCTGTGACGCAGGCGCCGCACTCTGCGGTTCCTGTAAGACTGAAAACCTCGGTCTCGAAAAAGTCATCGCCAACGTTATCTCCAACCCCAATATCAGGTTCATGCTGTTCTGCGGTACTGAAGTCAAGGGCCACTTATCGGGCCAGACGTTCGCTGCACTCCATAAGAGCGGTGTCAAGGACGGCAGAGTCGTAGGCGCTGAGGGTGCTATTCCCTTCATCGAGAACCTCAACGACGCAGCTATCAAGCGCTTCCAGGAACAGACGGAAATCGTCAACATCATGGAAAGCGAAGACCTGGGCGCGATCAAGGCGAAGATCAACGAACTCAAGGCCCGTGACCCGGGTGCGTTCGCTGCTGATCCTATCGTCGTCGAAGTCAAGGAAGCCGGCGGCGCTGAAGAGACAGGTGGCGAAGTACGCCCGCTGTCCGGTGAAATGGCACTCATTACCGCCCGTATGAAAGTCATCGAAAAGATGGTGACGGACATCGGATACCGGGACAAGTTTGCCGCCGGGGTCTATGCAGGTAAGATCGAAGGCCTGATGATCGGTCTGATCGTCTCATTCGCCCTGGTTGGATTCCTGATGATGAGGTGAACAAGATGTCAGAAGAAGCTAAATCAACAGGACCCGTCAGGATGGTGGCGATCGAGAACATGGTGGAAAACATCCGCTATAAATCTCAGATCCTCGCCAGGACCAACAAGATTGACTCGGCAGTCACCGCGACTGGTCTGGTCGGATTTGTTGCAGGACTACTCCTTGCATTGATCCTGATCATAGTGCCGGCATTACTGGTGGGATGAGGTGAACAAGATGGCAGACAAGAAATCACCAGCAAGTGGATGGCCGCTCGTCAAGGGTGACTTTATCTCAGGAGACGCAAACAGCCCGGTGGCTGTTGTCACCATGGGATCTCACCTCGACGAAAAGGGCATCTGTGACGCAGGCGCCGCACTCTGCGGTTCCTGTAAGACTGAAAACCTCGGTCTCGAAAAAGTCATCGCCAACGTTATCTCCAACCCCAATATCAGGTTCATGCTGTTCTGCGGTACTGAAGTCAAGGGCCACTTATCGGGCCAGACGTTCGCTGCACTCCATAAGAGCGGTGTCAAGGACGGCAGAGTCGTAGGCGCTGAGGGTGCTATTCCCTTCATCGAGAACCTCAACGACGCAGCTATCAAGCGCTTCCAGGAACAGACGGAAATCGTCAACATCATGGAAAGCGAAGACCTGGGCGCGATCAAGGCGAAGATCAACGAACTCAAGGCCCGTGACCCGGGTGCGTTCGCTGCTGATCCTATCGTCGTCGAAGTCAAGGAAGCTGCAGGTGGCGCTGAAGTTGGCTCTGCGGCTGCAAATCCCCAGTTCCTCGAAATCGAGAAGAGACTCGACAAGATCGAGAAGAAGATCGAGTTCGTGGATGCAGAGGTTGCGCAGCGTGTTGGAAGAAAGATCGGACGGGATATCGGTATACTGTACGGCCTGATGGCAGGCGTTATCGTATTCATTATGCTGCTGTTCCTGTACCAGAAATTAATGACAATGGTATAACGGAGGTGTAAACGAATATGTTCAGATTTGAAAAAGAACAGAGTGTCTGGGACTTCAACGGCACCAAGATCGGTGGACAGCCCGGCGAGTACCCTACTGTATTGGGTGCATCAATCTTCTACAACAAGCACGAGTGCGTGCTTGATGACCACAAGGGAACGATCGACAAGGCAAAAGCAGAAGCCCTCTGGAACCGCTGTCAGGTTCTCTCGGACCTGACCGGTATCCCGCACTTCATCCAGATCATCGCCGAATACGGCGAAGCGTTCGAGAGCTACTTCAACTGGTTCGACAGCATCGACAACAAGACCGCGTTCTTAATGGACTCATCGGTTCCAACGGCACTTGCCCACGCGTGCAAGTACGTAACCGAAGTAGGCCTTGCAAACCGTGCGATCTACAACTCGATCAACGGCTCGATCCTGCCAGAGAGCATCGAAGCACTCAAGAACAGTGATGTGGATGCAGCCATTGTCCTCGCATTCAACCCTGCAGACCCGTCAGTTGCGGGCAGGGAAAAGGTGCTCGTAGAGGGTGGCGTTGCAGGACAGACCAAGGGTATGCTGGAGATCGCAGAATACTGCGGTATCAAGCGCCCGATTCTCGACACTGCAGCAACCCCGCTCGGCCTTGGCAGCGGCGGCTCATACCGTGAGATCCTTGCATGCAAGGCAATCCACGGCTACCCGACCGGTGGTGCATACCACAACATGACCGTTTCCTGGACCTGGCTCAAGCGCTGGAAGGGAACGAGCAAGACCCCCTCAGTACTCGCAGCAGGATACGAGGGTAAGGATGTCCTCTTAAAGCAGATGTCCCACCACTACCTCGGCGGTATGGAAGGCATAAAGCAGGCAGCATGGTCAGCCCCCGATATCGGCTGCAACATGATTGCAAGCACCCTCGGTGCAGATCTGATTATGTACGGACCTATCGAGAACGTCGAAGCAATGATCACAGCACAGGCCTACACGGACATCACGGTCCTTGAAGCAACCCGTCAGCTCGGGATCGAGTGCAAATCAGAAAGCCACCCCATCTTTAAACTCATTTAATTTTTTTTTTAGCATTCTGTAAATGGGATGCCAAGGATTTTTTATTCCGGCAATTCAACGAAATAAAATACCTAATTCGATAAGAATCGTTGAGACTGGTGTGAGCCCGTTATTTCCAATAATTCGTGAGTACTCTTCTCCTGAAAATTGTTAGTATTCAGAATATAATGATGGGGGCTGATGCCCCCATACCCTCGAATACGATGAACGTCGCCGCACCAAAAAGGGACGCCCCCGCGGCGATTTAGTGACTGAAAATACTAAAACCTCCTGGCCCTGCCGTGCCTCGGTGAGACCTTGAGGCAGGGGAAAATCTCAAAAACGATTTTCGTGGTGGGGGTGTGAACTTAATGGTTTATGTCCATTTCAACTGAACCAAAACGTTAGATCTCTTTATTAAAACAGATAATCTTCTCATCGCTTTTTTGCGATTACCGGACAAAAAAGTTATATTTTTTTGGCACCGCGGGGGGAGTTCACGATTTTGATACACTCATCCGCTTCTTTTATCCTGCCGAGATTGCGAAGCGCGATTGCTTTGTTGTAATACACAAATGAGTTAATAGAGTTTAAATTGAGGGCCTTATCAAAAAACACAAGTGCTTCTTCGTTTTTACCCAGCTCCCGCAGCGCAATACCCTTTGCCGTCGCCGCCCGGATATTATTCGGGCTCGATTCGAGAATCGTATCAAAGCACCGGATCGCTTCTTTATACCGTCCCAGTTCATTCAGGGCATACCCTTTGTTGCTCAGCGCAATGGTGTATTCCGGATCAAGGGCCAAAGCCTGATCGAAACACACGATAGCATCTTCGTAGCGGTGAATCTTTCTCAGGGCGTATCCTTTTTCATACCAGACGGTGATCAGTTTGGGATTTATCTCAATAGCGGCATTATAGCACGCGATTGCATCATTGTGCCGTCCAAGATAATAATAGACATTTCCCTTTTCCTCAAGAGCAGTGGTATTTCTGCGATCCTGTTCAAGAACACGATCATAATGCACAATGGCATCATCATACCGGCCGATCTTCTTGAGATGATAGGCCTTTTCAAGCAATGCGGTGACGTCCATACCACTCAGTATACCATTCACACGATAATACCTTGCGGTAAAAAAAGAGGGGGGGTATTTACTTCTTTTTCAGGATAGCAACCGCACCCAGCACCACTGCAAGGAATACTATTACTGGAGGAGGGGATGCTTTTGTTGTGGGCAGGGGGGTGGGCGTTACTGTGGTTGGTGCCGTTGTCGGCGGCGGGGTGGGTGTCGGTGAAGTGATGGCGAGTGTCGGGGCATACACGATGGAGGTATGTTTCTCGGGATTGAGCGTGTAGGAAGTCCCGGTGCTGATCGAGACCCGTGACGTTTTGGATTCTTTTAAGTAGACTTCAAGGGTCTTGTAGGAATTAGATCCTCCCAGGTGGGCCTTGTCCACCGGCTCATTCGTCACATAGACCAGGTACGTCCCGGCATTGATCTCGTTCTCGATCCGGGCCGTGTTCCAGCGGTAGGACCACTCCTGGTTACTGTCCAGACCAATCTGGGTGAACTGCCCCTGGTCAGCCCGCTGGGACACGTCGGTCAGGGTAACCCCGTTCTCTGGTAAGCCCGGACCGGTCATGAAGAGATAGACACTATCGCCGGTGTAGGAGACACCATGGAGGTTTAAGGTGTCTCCCAGGTCAGCCTCGATATTTACATCCGCAGCAGAAACGGGAAGAATCATCACGGCAGCCAGGATGCAGACGAGGAGGAGGGATGTATACCGGCAGGTACCGGAGCTCTGGATAAAGCGGATCAATTCAATCACTGAATAGGAGATAAACTGCCGGGATGTTTATAGGTATGGAGTGAGGATCCAAAAAAGCCATCCTGTGGTACGATCACGGGGATCGCATCTGATTGCATCCGGATGAGAAGGAGCACAGGTGACATTACCTGATAGATAAAAATCAACAATAAATCGACGTAAAACCGTTCTGACGACAAAAAATGAACTGTGGGATATATCAGAGATTGATCGGTTCAAAACCCTGTTTGAACACCTTACCGAACTGCACGCGGATCTTGGGGTCCTGCGCACAGACCGGACAGACATAGTCATCAGGAAGATCTTCAAATTTTGTTCCGGCTTTAATGCCCCGGTGAGGTTCCCCGCGTTTTTCATCATACACGTATGAACACATGGAGCAGAGATACCGCGTCGGGCGCCACTCCTCAAACCCCCATTTGCCGATCTTGCCTTTTCCCTGGTACCCGCAGACCGGGCAGACGTACGTGTCAGGGAGATCATCAAAGGCCGTCCCCGCGGGAATGCCGTTATGGGGTTCCCCGCGGAGTGGCGAGTAGACGTACCCGCAGAGTCTGCATTTGTACCGTCTGGGTATTGCAGCGGATTTTTTTGTTCCTGCTTTCACTGCGCTTTTCTTTACCGTTTTCTCTGGCAGGACTTTTGCCGCCGTTTTCACCGGGGTTTTCTTTTTGGCCACAACAGTTCCTTGTTTTCCTGCGGGTTTGTTCGCTACAGCAGGTTTTTTCTTTGCCACAGGTGATGCTTTAGCTTTTGCTGCGACCGGTTTTTTTATGCTCTTTGCACTACTTTTTTTGGTTGCTGTCACTGCTTTTGCCATGAGAATTCACCATTGCGGCCTGTTCATCCCGGCGACTGTGTTACGGGGTCAGGTCCGCCCTATGGGTAGATGGAGATTTGTGATTATTATATATTGTGGATGATGCAATCCAGAGACAGGATTATGGAGAAAATTCCGTGTGACACGATCCATTTCGTGCTGTATTGCTCCACGATGCTTTAATAGTGGATACTCCTACACTGACAGAAAGGAGAGCGGGTTGGTGGTATCGGTCGCGGAAGCAGGGGTCCCCATTATTGTCCTGACACGGGACCTGGTGGGATGCAGAGTGATGGCAAAAACGGGATCGTATGACTGGCCCTGGCACCTATAAACGTTCACTGGGACTGTTTGAACTGGTCAGTCTCGGCGTTGGCGGGACAATTGGTTCTGGTATTTTTGTTGTGCCCGGTGTCGCAGCAAAGATGGCCGGGCCTGCATCATTACTGGCATGGGTCATTGTTGCCATCTCCGCATCCTGCGTTCTGCTCTCGCTCGCTTATGTCTCGTACCGTTTCACCCAATCCCATAGTTTTTTTTCACTTTTCTCTTCGATATTTGGAAAACGGGTAGCCCTGGTGCTCATCACGTTGTACCTGATCTCGTCGGTCTTCGGCATCGCAACCATTGCAGCAGGCATCGGGCAGTACCTCATGTACTTTGGCCAGTCCTCAGTCCTTATCATCGAGATCGTTATCATCGCACTGTTCTGCTGGCTTAACATTACCGGTATATCCATTTCCGGCATGACAGAAAACATCCTTACCACCATGAAAATTATCCCGCTTGTGCTCATCGCGCTCCTTTTAATCCCGTTTATCAAATTCGATAATTTCATTCCGGAGGTGCCGGTCACTTCTGCAGGGCTGCTTGGCGCCGTAATCATCGTATACTGGCCATTCACCGGCTTTGAGATCAGTGCAATTCCTGTGGAAGAGACTAAGGATCCAAAACTGATACGGCGAGCCCTGGTTCTTGTACTGGCAATCGTGGTTTCCTTGTATCTGCTGTTGAACGTGGCGCTCATCGGCAGTGTGGGATCAGCAGCGCTTGCCGCTTCCCCTGCTCCGATTGCAACTGCATCGGGAATGATTTTTGCCCATTCCGGCACCATAGTGGCAATAATCGGCATTGTGGCGATGCTCTCCGCGTTGAATGCCTATATTATCGCAACCTCGCGGGTACTCCAGTCCACAGCAGTCCAGGTATCCCTTCCAAAGATACAGGGTCTCACCCGCCAGGGAACACCTGCATACGCACTGGTCCTCGGTTGCGGGATGAGTGCCGGCCTGTTACTTTTTTCAAATCATTTCGAAGAACTCGCAACAATATCTGTGATCACCACCCTGATCCCGTACGTCTTTTTCTGTTTAGCCGCGTGGATACTGGTCACCGATGTAAAATCCCGCATTATTTCTGCGGTGGGCGCCGTCTCAACTGCGCTTATCCTGATCATCTATTTTGTTGTGTAGGGATCAAGACAGAAACATCGTATGGTGAGAATCACGCCGGTTTATCCCTGATCAGAACACATTATTTTTAAGACTATGCAGGACCTTATTCCGGGAATTATCTATTCCTTTGCCGCTCTGTTCATCATCCTCGATCCTCTTCTGTCAGTACCCATCTTTGCTGCCATGACCAAGGGGCAGACACCAGCAGAGATTCACAAACAGGCATTTATCGCGGTCGCCGTCGCTGGCGGTCTCATGTACCTGTTCCTGGTGTTCAATAAGATGATCTTTGATATCCTGGGCCTCAATCTGCCCAGTTTCCAGATTGCCGGGGGTATTCTCCTGTTCCTTCTCGGTATCCAGTATGCACTCGGTATTGAGATCGGGCATTGCAAAGAGCGTACAAAGACCGCAGTGGGCGTTGTTATCGGAACACCGCTCCTGTGCGGACCGGGTACCATCACCACCGTCATGCTGCTTTCGAGAGATTACGGTCTCCTTATTCCCTTTATTGCAATAACCCTCTCACTGCTCGCCACGTGGCTGGTTCTCTATTATTCTGAGTTCATCCAGCGCATATTGGGTGAAGTAGTAACCGACATTATGGGAAAGGTGCTCGGTATGCTCCTTGCAGCTATTGCCGTGAAGATCATTGCATCGGGTGTGATGGCACTGGCAGTTGTCATCTGAACCGGGATCGAAAGAAAAAATCCTGTTGTTCCATTTTTACAATCAAATAATAATCCTTATCTCGATTAGAAAGAGAAAACAAAAATTATGCGATGCACTCTGGCATTAGGACTTTTACTTCTCGTCGTTCTGATTCCTTCGGTCAGCGCCTTTGATCTGCACCAGGTCTACATCCAGATCGATCCGCAGGGGGATGCAGCGATCACGCTTACCTATCAGGATAATCCTGTTGAATATCTCGGAATTAAAACATTTATTGCCACATCATCGCCAACAAGGGAAAACTATCAGAGATCGCTTATACAGACTAACGGAAAGGGCGCAGAGGTTAAGATTCTCTGTGCAAGTCCCGGTGCAGCAAAACTCAGGTTCACCCGGTTCGCAACGGTCAATGGAAAGGAATACCGTACCAATGCATTTGATCTCACCTCTTCAAGCGCGGATTTTCAGCAGGTAATGGCGAACTATAACTATCCGGTTGATATGAGGGCGGATGCCGTCATCGTCTTTCCGGACGGCTACTCGGTTGAACAGAAAGGAGTCACCCGTATCGAGGCCGTCTCTCACACGGTCTCTGATCAGCAGATGAGTCCTCCTGCTCTCCCGGAGGACAGTTGTAAAGAGGATAAGCAGCTTCCGCTATCCGGTATCATTCCTGCTGAAGCAGAACCCGTAGTTGCTGTCGGGGCGGGTATTGCCATGACCGGGCTCGGGCTGACCGCATTTGGTTCTGCGTTCTCTGCTTGGCTGGCAAAACTCGTTGTCTTTTTCCAGAATGCATTCGGACAGGTAATCCAGGGCCGGCTTTCTGAAGATGAGAATAAGAAACGGGCGCTTCAGAGAGAGGAGTCAAAGGAGATTGCATTCGGGTTCACTCAGCGGGAACTTGGCGTGATTGCCATCGGGGCTGTGATCATCGGCCTGCTCTTCTTCTTTGCCACACGGACGCCGTTTGATCTGACTACGGTTGCGATCTATATTATTATGGGAGGACTGGCGCTCTGTGCGCACGAAATCGCCCATTGGTATCTGAACCGGAAATACCAGTGCAGTACCGAAGTCCAGTTCTGGGGGCTCGGCTCGATCATCATGTTTCTGACGGCATGGTTGTTTGGGAATGTATTTGCCCAGCCAACCCTGACCGTTGTCCGCAGCCAGGTACCCCTTCAAAAACGGAGTCTCGGGCTGATTATGCTTTCAGGCCCGGTATTTTCAATCCTGATCGCGATTGCCTGCCTGTTTCTCATACCCTTCGGGGGCATATTCCGCACCGCGGGTATGTTGGGATTCTCAATCAACCTGCTTGCCGGGGTGTTTGAGCTTCTCCCGATAACACCATGTGACGGAAAAGAAGTATTCTCCTGGAACAAGTTCGTCTGGGCACTGGTCTTTGTGCCTCTTCTCCTGGTTTACTTCCTTGTCAATATCTGAACGAAAGGGAAAAGGGCTCTGGAGAAATCCTATTTTCCCCAATAATTCGGTAATATTCTCTATCGGTTATGAGGGTGACCCCCTCTCTCCCCCAGAGGGGCAGCCCAAGGGGAACACCCCTTGACCCCTTTTTTCCAGAGGTTTTTCACTAACCTTATGTGATCCTACTCAATATTGGGAAGCCCACTTAAAACAGAAAACAGCCTTAAAAATTCAGGAGTCGCGTTTTAGGGAGTAGACTTCAACCATATGATCCGGGTGGTACCGCATCTTTGCTTCCCGAAGACCGGCAACGCCGAGATCGCTTTCCCGGTTGATATAGGTAAAATCTTTTTTAAGAATCGTTGCAGTTTCCGCGTTAATTTCCTTGTAGATGCCTTCACAGTCGGGCATACCTTTCTCGAAATGGACCAGCGCTGTGTCGTTATTGAGGCGTTCGAACAGGGACATTCCCCCGATCGTGTTGTGGACCCGGATAATCAGCCCGGATAATCCCAACTCACCGAAATGGTCGACGGCAAAAAACGTTGCATCCTTTTCATGGGCAAGAACCGGATCTCCTTCGCAGCCTTTCCATTCACACCACTGGATCAGGAACCGCTTCACTTCCTCGCGGTTTTCGGGCGTGATCGGCTCAACTGAATAGAGGCAGTTTTTCCGGAATTTATTGAGATGATGGCGGATGGTGAGATACTGTTTTCCCGGGAGATCGGCAAGATCGGAAGCGCGGTACACATACTCGAAATGGTTCCGGTCAGGTACCAGGTTGAGCCCGGTACAGGTATGCCGCATCCACCGGGCAGTATCAGGATCGATCAGCACGATCGGTTCTGCGTCACTGACCTCCGATGCAAGCCGGATAAGGGAGCGCAGAAGTGCAGGTTCGCGGGGGCCAATCGGGGGGCGGAACCGGGTGATACCATCAATAGTGCTGGCCAGGATGATATTTTTCCCGACAAAGGCATACTGGTAATGCGCGTAATGGTTCCAGCAGACCATATTGGTAAAGGTATTATCGCTGTGTGTCTGGGGATAATGTGCATAGTGCTGCTGAAAAAATGCCCGGTCTGTTAAGGTGACGGGTTGGAAATCATCCTGCGTGAGTTTCATCATTCACTCCGAAAGAGCAGGGGCACGTGCCCTTGCATAGGTACAAAACCAAGAGGCAGATAAAAATTTTCTGTATCCGGTTCAGCAATGAGGGCGATCCATGTAATACCGGACTGGATGCACCGCTCGACAAGAGCAGAGACTATCTCTTTGCCAATACCGCTCTTTCGAAAATCCCGAAGGACCACAAGATCCTGGATATATCCATCCGAGACACCATCGGAGATTACCCGTCCCATACCTATAGCCTTCCCGGTTTTCGTATCAACAGCAACAGCAAATGAAAAACTTCCCCGGATTAGAGAGCCGAGAGCCGCGGGATCATATTCTTCCTTCCACCATCCCCCGGCACGGTACAGGTCAGCGATCTGATCGTTATCCCACGAACGGACCAGCTGAACTATGATCTCATTTTCCACAGCTATCATACCCATTGCAACACGTAAAAGATTTCGCCGTCATCTCCCTGTTTTATGGATAAAATAAGACGGATCGAAAAGTGCGTTTCAGGATAAAACTTAAAAAAACAATCTGATTATTCGCGCTTGATCTGGGCAATCGCCGTATCAACAATAGCACCCAGCGCTTCAACACCCCAGTGAGAGGAGTTCAGGGTCAGATGATAAATGGAGAGATCGTTAATATCAATGGAATAGTACGACCGGTATCGTAATGCTTCGCACTGTTCGCGCTCAAGGGTGAGATCCCCGGCCGTTTTCTCATCGGCCACATGATCACGGAAGACGATCCGTTTTACCCGGCAACCAATGGGTGCGTGCACCCATATCTTGAGATCAGCATTCTCAACCATCCAGCCAGAGAGCCTGCCTTCAACAATAATATTGTCCTGCCGCTCAGCAATCTCTTTCTGCCGGGCATCAATCATCTTATCAAAGGATGAATCCGCTTCGGCAAGACGACCGAACTCGGCAAGCTCCATATGGTGTTCCTTTGCAAGCTGCCGGAATACTTCACCTGCTGAGATCAATGAAAAACCGTGGCGTTCTGAAAGGTACCGTGAGAGGGAGGTGGTCCCGCTGCCGGGCAACCCGCTCACGGTGATCCGCATCAGAGCCCCCCGATGTTTAAGGATTTCCGGATCACCTGACTCAGGGTGATAGAACAGATCATATACCAGAGAATCCAGGCGGGGATGATCCAGACCGCGGCATCATTCAGCCCGATAGTGCCGATATAGGGCATCGTCATGGTGCTCTTAACCTCACCCAGTCTGAAGAGCAGCCAGAAAAAGATCGGTACGGTCAGCACGAGGATGTATGCCATTGGCTTGAACTGCTGCTGGGACATCTCAAGCTGCTCGCGCATGACCCGGTCTTTTTTCGCATCCATCTTCTTGATCTTCTTCTCATCCTGGGAGAGCTGCGCTTCGCGATACTCAGTCTGGAATTCTTTCATCCGTTCCTGGGCATCAGTCATCCTCTCGTAATCGATGGTATACTTCTGGATGATCGAAGAGTACAACCCGGTAAATGCGGAGAGTATGACGATAAGGATGTAGAACGGAATCCCGAACCCATCCACTACGGGAGAGAATGCACCATCGATACCCTGCCCGACACCCACCCGTAACCACTCGATGCTGTACGAAAGCATCATCAGCATCATGAAAGCGAGTGCGATGTAGATACCGTATTTATCCCAGATTTTTGAAAAATCCATCTGTTCACCTGAGAACGTCTGCCAGTTCTGATGAGGACCTGTCGATTAAAAAGTCCGCGTTGATTACGATTCGTATTGTGCAACCCGTTATCATCGCATAGGCTGCAGCGATTGAACGGTTGAACTGCTGATGCTCTGCAATTGACCGGGACCCTTCTTTGTCCCGTGCGCGGGTTTCATCCGTCAATCGCCGCATGAGGATCTGGTCATCATCCGTTTCAACGAGAACAATAATGTCAGGCATAATCTCGCGGAGCACCCATTCGGGAAGCCCCGCAAGATAGCCTTTTGGCGTCTTGACCGATGCGTGCGTGTCGATCAGCACGTTGCCGGTTACCGTTGCAATGGCCTGCGCGGCACGCTGCTGCAACTGTTTCTGGACTGCGCGATCGAGCGTACGCATCTGGTCCCTGTCCTGGACAATATTGTCCTTTTTAGCCACTTCAAACATGAAGGAGCCAAAATTTATGGACTGATATTCGACACCCTCACTCTTGAGCTTCTTTAATGCCTCGTTGACAACCGTCGTCTTGCCGACGCCGGGTACACCGGTTATGATGACTTTTTTTCCCTGCATTCGTGTCCCTTTCCTGACTCACTCTTTGCCAAAGAATGTCCGCATGAACGGGTACATCTCCATGATCTGCTGGCTTGCTATCTCTTCATAGAGCCGGTAGGTGATACTTACGGTTAAGAGCAGACCTGTCCCGCTCACGGCACCGATGACACCAAAGAGGTTAGCTACAACACTGAGCACCCCGATAAAGACACCACCGATTACCGTGACACGGGGGATATACCGGTCAAGATACTTTTCCAGTACCTGCGGATTCCTGCGGTAGCCGGGAATGGACATGCCTGAGCGCTGGATCTGCCGGGCGACATCCTTTGAGTCAAGCCCTGCGGTTTTGATCCAGAACAGTGCGAAGATCGCACCGCCGACCACCATAATAGTTGTATCTACCCCAAGACGTAATAGAACCTGCCATGGCGCATGACCGAGATCGGTTATCCACCACATCCAATCAGAGGGGCCATTGATCGGGGCAAGGTAATACATAATTCCATCCAGGGGGGTAGATCCATTGAATTTGCCAAAGATGGTGATACCAACATTGGAGAGGAACATTCCCAGCATCTGGATGTTTGCCTGCAGTACCCGGACAAGGATCATCGGCAGAACACTGGCGTAAATGAGTTTCACCGGGAAACGTGCACGTGCCCCGCGTACCTGCGCGTGGGCGAGTGGTATCTCGATGCGCGTAGATTCGACGTATACAATGATGAGGAAGATGGTGATGGTAGTAACAAATGCGAGAAGATCCTTCCCAAAGAATGTGAGATAGTTTCCACCATCAATACCTATAGCAACCAGACGAGGGAAGAACCCGACAGGATACTGGTCGCTGACTGGTACCCAGTTGATAAAACCGTTGACAATAGCCTGGGATATACCGGCAATAATGAAGAGACCGACACCAGAGCCGATACCCCATTTTGTCACGACTTCATCCATGAGGAAAACCAGAACGCCCCCGATACAGATCTGGATGAATATCAGGAGGGAGACCGCAAACAGGTTACCGCCAAAGAACTGCTGGGCAATAACCGGGTTGGGTTGCAGGAAACCACCCACAAGGTTGGGTGCTGCTTCGATAATGATCATGACGATGATAAGGATCTTCTGGAGACCCATGTACATGACCTGTCCGCGCGTTTCGCTTGTATCGATGTGAAGGATATCTGCCCCTTTGAGCAGCTGGAGCACGATGGATGCAGTGACGATGGGTCCGATACCCAGATGGACAATCGAACCGCTTGCCCCGGCAAGGAGCGCACGCCATGCTGCAAAAAGATCCTGAGACTCGGGTGCGATTCCAAAAAGCGGGATATTCGTCAGGGCAAAATACAGAATCAGTATTCCGAGCGTCCAGATCAGTTTATTCTTGAAATGAACGTGTCCCTCAGGGCTCTTGACTGCGGGCATCGCAGCGAGCAGGGGTTCCATTCGATCCAGCAGGTTTCCCATGGTTTCACCAAAAAATATTGGGAGGCTCAGACGACCTGCGCCTTTCCACCCATCTTCTCAATCTTTGCCTTTGCTGATTCAGAGAATGCCTCGGCGGAGATGTTGATCTTCCTGGTTACCCTGCCACTGCCGAGCACTTTTTCAATGCCCATGTCAGCAACATTGATCGTAACTGCATCTCCTTCCTGCTTTGCAATACCCTGCGCAATAAGCGACGGTATGATCTGGTCGATTATCCCGACATCCATTGTCGTAACAAGGACCGCCGGGTTGTGGAAGAAACCATCCTTACCAAAGACGGGGCCTCCCATTTCCTTATACCACTTCACAAAGTGGTGGGCATTGATGCCGGCGCGTCCCCGGCCTCCACGGTTACCTGCACCACGACGGTTTTTATGGGTGCCGCCGCCGCATGTCCGCGATCCGCGGTATTTTGAACGTTTATTTGTTGGCATCTTTGCTTCACCTCATCTTGTAGAGGAGAGTATTGATCTCCTGACCATAATAGCCAAGCGCTCCGCCCTGCGGGAATGTTCGCTTGGTGGTCTTGTGTCCCTTGCGTGGCGGGTGAAGGCGGAGAACCGGTTTGAGTCCCGGAACATCTCTAAGCTTCGTTTCACCGCTGGCAAGTGCCTGTGCAAACTCACTGATGCTGGCATACGTGGAGTTGGATTTTAAGTACTCCTCAGTCAGGGGCGCATCACCGAGAACTCTGCCGCGGGTCTGCAGCAGGGTTTCAACGGTTGGTGCATCCACTTCGCCGTATGCAACGTAATCCTTCACTTTGCGTATCATGCCGAGATTCTCCGGAGTGTCCGGAACGAGCACGCAGTGATTGATGTGGTGGAGACGCAGCATCTTTAGGGTGTCCTTAATATCGCGACGGGTTTTGACTGTCCCGCGAACCTGAACGACCGCGTACATTTACTGGGACCCCCCGGTTCTGATCATGTTGGTTGCCTTGAGCGCGTTGAATGTCGCTTTTGCAAAGTTGATAGTAGTGCGGGTCTGTCCACGGGCAAATGTCCAGGTATCCTTGATACCGGCGAGTTCCAGCACCTTCTTGCTGATATCCCCCGTAACCAGTCCAATCCCCTGTGGGGCGGGCTTTAAGGTAACCTTGACACTGCCTGCAGTTCCCTCTACCTGCATGGGGAGAGAGTGGGTTGCATTGCAACCGCATTCCCAGCTGCCACATCCACGGCGCACTTTTACAAGGTTCATTTTTGCCTTGACAATCGCCTTCTTGATCGCATTGCCGACCTGAACATCCTTGCCCTGGCCAAATCCAATGTAACCGTTGCGGTTGCCGACAATGACAACTGCACGGAACTGGACACGGCGGCCTGAGTCGGTCATACGCTGCGTCATGGCAATATCAAGAACCTCATCCTCCAGATCGGGGAGGAACATATCGACAATTTCGGGTTCCTTGATAGGCCTGCCACTTTCGAGAACCTGATCAATACTCTTGATCTCTCCCGAGGCGACGAGCTTGCCAAGGCCGGTGACCGGGTGCCACTCCTGTTTTTCATATGCCATTTACACCAGCTCCTTTTTGATGGCAACTGCAGCCAGTTCAACCATCTTTACGATATCTCCGGCATTTTTGTTGTAAGCCGCGATATGCGCACCCTTGACCCGCTCATCGGAGGGGAGGATCTCTTCGCCATGAGGGATATCAAGACCTGCTTCGACAGCGCCTTTCAGTGCTGCAAAGACCCGGGCTCCTTTTGTTGCCCGGCTGAGCCCGATGTCCAGGATTGCCTGTTCATGGTTTGCCTTCTTCGCTTTAACGGCAAAGAGCATGCCAGTCAGGTATGCTGCCGGCGTGCTGGAAGTCGATCCCTTGTATCCGTACTGTTCCAGCTCGGCAGAATTTGCTGCAACGAGTGTGCGATCTCCGTCCATCTCCGCAGTGATGAGCTGGATGATAACGTGCCGGTTTGTCCTGCGCACGACCATCCTTGGCGCATCTGCTACGACGAGTGCGGTCCGCTTGTAATAATCGGTTCTGCCTTCCCTTCGCCTCCGGAAGGGGACAAAATACCGTGCTCCTGTTGCCATGTTACTTCATCCTCCCTGCGAGGATCTCCATCTGCGCCTTCATGTGCGCGACACTCCTGAACTGACCGCCTGCTGCTTTTCTGTAAACAAGGCGGTACATGTGCCGGTCTATGGTTCCGGCATCACGGAGTGCAACGAGCACCTTTCTGATTG
The DNA here is from genome assembly GCA_041645435.1 of Methanoregula sp. Taxonomy (NCBI): domain Archaea; kingdom Methanobacteriati; phylum Methanobacteriota; class Methanomicrobia; order Methanomicrobiales; family Methanoregulaceae; genus Methanoregula; species Methanoregula sp. The sequence continues at coordinate 87,345 of JBAZQB010000005.1, read as the reverse complement.
CACGGATCTTCTGGATCCATGCAGTCTTGCTCGGGTTGCGGGCTCCTGCAGCCCCCTTTCTTTTTCCAGGACCTTTGCAGTGCCCGTACGACCGCTTTGCGATTCGTGCCCGGGCCCTTCCACGGCTCACGCCTTTCTTCTGGCGTGCCTTGATCGCACCATCGGCGACGAGTCCGCGCAGATCTTCGCGTGAGATTGCATTCTCGATATCCGAGATGCGGGCCGGATCAAACCAGACGCGGTTGACACCGCACTTTAATACAGCGGCAACGATGCGTTTCTGGCTGAAGACATCACTCATTCTTCTTCACCTCGGAATCGGTTTTCTTTTTTCCCTTTGGCTTTGAAGCTGCATCCTGTTTTGCTGCAGGCTCCGTAGTTTTTTCAGCCTTGGGTTTTGCAGCCTTCTTGGTTGCCGTTTCCGGTGCTTTTACCGCCTTTTCAGTCTTGGGCGCTGCAGCCTTCTTCGTCTCCTTTGCGGGAGCTTTTTTCACTTCAGGTGCTGCAGCCGCTGCCTTCTTTGCACCTTTCTTTGCCGGTGCTTCGGTCTTGGGCTTTGCAGCCTTCTTTGTCTCCTTTTTCGGAGTTGCTGCACCCTTTGCTGCAGGTGTTGCCTCTTCCTTCTTTACAGCAGTCTTTACGGTCTTTACATTGAGGACCTTGAGACCTGCCGCGATTGCCTTTGCCTGGAGATCAACACGCTTCCGGTCGCCGACAGTGCCGGATATACGGACTGCCTGCGTCTTTGGATCGAGGCCTTCAAGTTCCTTGACAGAGGATACCAGCACTTCGAAAAATCCGCTGGGGTGCATACCGCGCACCGCAATCGGGCTTCCGTAGCCGGGCTTGGGAAGAGCTCCCTTGGCCTTCTTCTGCTCCCTCTGTTTGTTGTGCTGTCCACGAGGTTTTCTCCATGAATCGGAGAGCTGTCGTTTCTTACCGTATCCATCGCGCTTGAAGGCGGCACCCTTTGCTACACGCACACGGATCAGTCGCTTTACTTCTGTAGTCATAGGCTCCTCAACCCCTCTGCACAATATAGATGCCATCCTGGAAGACACGGGGATCACGGTCGCGAATGTGGGTAGCATGCTCGATGTTCGCTGCTGAGTTACCGACCAGTTCACGGTCAATACCAGTAAGCACAACTTCGTCGTTTGCTATCTTGGCCACAACACCCGCTTCAATTCGTGCGGACCGTGCCTTCTTCTCTCCAAGGAAATTGGCGATCTCAAGCCGGTTTCCCTGAAGCTTTAACTGGATCGGGAAGTGGCTGTAGACTACCTTCATGTGGTACTCAAAACCTTCACTGACGCCGCGGCACATATTTTTGGTGTGTGCTTCGAGCGTTCCGACCATAGCGTTGATCTCTTTGCGTTTGGATTCCGTCGAAATGGTGAGCTCGTTTCCCTCACAGGTTACAACAACCTGGGGGAACCGCATGTTCCTTACGAGCTGGCCTTTTTTACCGGTCACACGAAGCAGCGAGCCGTCAAGCTGGGCTTTAACGCCCTCGGGGATCTTTACTTTTCTGATTGCCGACATCTTTTAGCACCTTCTAGTAAACATACCCGAGCAGTTCGCCACCGATGCTCTCTTTCCTCGCCTGTTCGTGCGACATCACGCCGCGCGAGGTGGAAAGCATAATGAGCCCGAAGTTCTTTCCGGGCAGGTACTGCTTCTCCCAGTATTCCATTTCATCCAGCTGTACTGAAAACCGCGGCGTGATTGCCCCGCAGCGGTTAATTTTGCCCGTGAGGTGGACCTTAAGCTGCCCGCCTCTGCCGTCATCGATAAACTCGAAACTGCCAATATATCCGGCGTCCTGCATAATGCGGAGCATCGCGCCAAGGAGTTTACTCGCGGGTTCGATGATGCACACGGACTTGCCGGTATCACCGGCATTTTTCAGGGCACACATTCCGTCTGCTAATGTATTTGATCGTGTCATTGTGCATTCACCTTCAGCTCATCTTCTTAAAGCCAATCTTCGAGGCCCATTCGCGGAAGCACTGCCTGCAGAACATGATATGGTATCTGCGTACGAGACCTTGTTTGCGCCCGCACATCTTGCATTCGTTCGCACCGCGACCGTAGATCTTCTTCCTTTCACCAGCCATTAGCGCACCTCGACCTGGTAATCCTGTTTGAGGAATGCAATTGCATCCTGTTTATTCACACGCTGTTTTGCGGGGAGTTTCTTCCGTGCCACGCGCCTGCGGGTGATACGGATGCCCTTGCGTTCGAGAACGACGTTGACGTCCATACCGAAGATACCGATCTGCGGATCATAAGACATGCCGGGGAAATCCGTGTGTTCTTCAACACCGAACGAGATGTTCCCGCTCTTGTCGAACTGGCTCTCGAAAACGGTTTTGTTCAGGATACCGACAGCGGTCTTGAAGAATTCCCGGGCGGGTTTTCCGCGGAGGGTTACTTTGCAGCCAATTGGTGCACCTTTCCGTATAGAGAACGCCGGCTGGGTCATCTTTGCAATGGTTCGAATCGACGTCTGACCGGTGATCGTCTTCATGATGTTTTCAGCTTTGACGAGCTTTTCGCCGCTCTCGCCTACTCCCATGTGAACTACCACCTTGTCGATGTAGATATCGCGCATCGAGGTCACTGTTCAATCCCCCATTGGGCAACTGCGGGTGTCTTTTTACCAACAATGTAGATGTAGGGCGAGATGGTGTCGAATTTTGTGCCAGTGGTTTCATCCTCAAGGATGATCTTGTTGGGCACACTGCCGGGCATCTTGATGATCTCGGTGATCCGTGCTACCTTACCGGAATGTTTACCGCCAATGATCATCGCCATGTTGCCAACTGCAAACGGGAAATGATCAATGATCTTAAACCGTGTTTCAGGTTCAAGGGAGAGTACAATCGAGTCACCTGACTTGTAGGTGTTGTCAGCGAGAAGGTTTGAACCGTCTCTCATATTCAGCTGGACCTTGCCACCGGTAACCGTTGATTTATTCTTCACTTTGCACAGGCGGGTTTTTGCGGCCTCTGCATCAATAGCAATCGAAACATGACGACCGTTCTTGTCGCGCAGGATACGGTAGTATTTGCTGATCTTCGGAAGTGCGATGATATCGAAGATGCCTATCCCCATGCGGGGGTCACGGCAGGGTCTTCCGTTGATGATAACGTCGTGCTGCTGGAGAATCTGCTTGACCTCTTTCATGTTCCGCGCTAAGCCCATGTGGTCACGAAGCCAGACGGTAATCGGCATGGCATTTGCGTTGTGCGGCCCGGGCGCAGTCTTTGTAATGAACTTTGTTGTTTTCTTTGCGATGTGCCACGAGTCCGGGGCGTTCAACCGCTTCAGATGGTCTCCCATTATTCAGCCTCCGCTAATTTTGCCTCACGGCGCTTGTCCGCAAGATTCAGTTTGGTGATCTGGACATTTGACGCATCAACGGGCCGTGGTACTTCAGTCCCATCGGCCTTGGTTGACGTAACACCATGGACGACGATCTTTGACTTCCTGGTATCAACCGCATCAACAACTCCTTCATCACCGACAAAATCCCCTCGGGTGACTTTTACCGTGTCGCCTTTAACGACACGCAGCGTCTTTATCTTGTATTTGTCTTTCAGTGCAGCCGAGAGCGGGGCGTTTAAGTATTTTGACTTAACGTGTGAAGGTGCCTGATAGCGTGCCTTTCTCTGCTTTCTTGGCTGTTCGCTTTCGATTCTTACCATACTTCACACCTCATACGATGATCGTGGCCATGGATCCGAGTTTCGGGAACCGTTCTGCAACTTCACGGGCAACCGGTCCTTTGATCTCTGTTCCTTTTGGCTCGTTCTTCTCATCCACAACAACGATTGCGTTGTCATCGAAGGACACCCGCATGCCATTTGGCCTGCGTATCTCCTTCTTCTGCCGGATAACAACCGCACGCACCAGCTTGCGGCGCATGTCGGGTGTACCTTTCTGGACACTCACCGTGGCGAGATCGCCGAGACCCAGTTTGGGCTGACGGCGCCTTACACCATGAAAGCCAAAGACTGAAATGATCTGCACTGTTCTGGCACCGGTATTATCGGCGCATGCAAGCCTCGTCCCTGTGGCGAGTGCTCTTGGAATCTTTGACTGCTTTGCCTTCATGGCTGCTGCACCTCTACTACGACAAAGGTGGTGCTCTTTGACAACGGTCTGCACTCAGCTATCTTCACCATATCGCCAACCTTTGCCTGGATACAGGGGGAGTTGTGCGCATGGAGTTTTGAACTGCGTTTTTCGTACCGCTTGTATTTCCGGATGTAGTGCATGAAATTCCGCTCAACTACAACCGTTCCCATCATTCGATCGCTCACGACTTTGCCGGTGATCACCTGGCCGCGCACCGGTAAAGTGCCGTGAAACGGACAATTAACGTCCTTGCACTCCTTCTGGGGGGCCTGGACGTTCAATCCAATGTTTAGTGCCATTATGGTATCCTCTTCCTTTCGTGCAGGTTGATCCTCTTTTCAGGAGCCAGAGCCGTCACGGATCCATCAATCTCGACAATTCTGCTGCCGATGTGCAGCTGAAATCTGCTGTGCATCTTAGGAATGCGTTTTACACCCTTTGATGTCATGATTACCACCAGATTTTTTGTTTCATCGATGATGCGTCCGCAAATTCCCTTGTGAAGGGGGTTTGAGGCTCCCGATACCAGAACGTCAAGGCCAATCAATTCGTGCCGGAGGACGTTCTGGGGAGAGATCATGCAGTTCTCCTGCGGTTCTGCTCGGTCAACATCCGGGCGATTGTGCGCCGGAGTTCTCTGATGTGTCCCGAGTTCTCGGTTGCGCCACCGGCACTGACTTTTCCGTAGTGCTGGACAAGCTCCATCCGGAGTTTTCCCATCTGCTCAAGAATTTCCACATCCGAGAGCTGCTTGACATCATTTGCCCTGAAGATCGCCATTACTGGTCCTCCCCTAATTTCTCATCGGGAAGTGCAGGCTCATCAGACTCAACATCACCAATGCTAGTAACGGTAGCTGCCGGTGCCGGCGCCTTCTTTTTCTGCTCGATGATGGTGAAATGATCGGGCATCTTTGCGCCACCGGGGACCAGCTTGACCTGAACACCGATTACACCGAGTTTCTTGATGGCGACTGCGTAGCCTTTCTCAACGATTGTGTTGCTCGGTTCACCGCAGTGCTTGATGTAGCCCTCGGTGAACTTCTGGGTGCGCGCACGTGCACCGGTAAGCTTACCGGCAATCACGACTTCACAACCCAGTGCACCGGATTCCATTACACGGCGCAGGATGCTGGTGCCTGCCTTACGGAAGTACCAGCCCCTCTCCAGAGCATTGGCGAGCCGTTCTGCCATGATCTGTGCGTTGAAGCTGGGGTTGGTGACCTGCTGTACCTCGATCTGCGGTGATTCAACACCGTAGTTCTGGGCGAGGTCAAGCGTGAGCTGGTGGACGAGTTTCCCGCCCTTGCCAATCACGATACCGGGCTTCTCGGCAAAGATGGTGACCTGCGTGCCCAGAGGGGTCCTTGCAATGTCCATGCCACCGTATCCCGCGCGTTTGAGTTCCTTTGAAAGGTACTTCTCAACGCGGGCTTTCCGTACACCCTCTGAGATAAATTTTCTCTCGACTGCCATTTACGCCACCTCTCGGACGATCACTTCAAGGCTGACCGATTCGCGAACCTTGGGGGTCGCTCGCCCCATTGCTCTCGGGAAGAATGCTTTCTGCGCACGGCCGCGCTGTGCCGTGGCGTGGATGATCTCCAGGTTTTCCGGGTCGAGACCAATGTATTCGGCGTTCTTCTTTACCGATTCAAGAAGGCGGATGTAGGCCTTTGATGCCTTGACCGGGTACCTGCCTGCATCCCAGTTACCGGGAAGACCACGCTTGTGCGCAACGTTCCGGTTAAATCTCCGGAACGGAATCGCCTTTTTCAGGGTGACTACCTGGTTTAAGTATGCAATTGCATCGTTCACGTGCTGATGCCTGATGAACGTGGCAATTTCGATCGAATGCTTGGGCGACATATTCAGTTCGTTAGCCTTTCCTCTGGCTATGTTGTCACCCGCGATTTTCAGTGAATAATCAATTCGTGCCATTTCCATCACTTCAGCGGAACGTACTTGCTGCCTCTTGTCGCACCGATACCGGCGCTTCCGTGAGAAACCCTCTTTCTTGTCAGTGCAAACTCACCAAGGTAGTGGAAGACAGACTCAGGCTGGAATTCAACTTTTGTAAACTCCTTGCCGTTGTAGATCTCAATGGTCTTGCCGATCATTTCCGGCATGACAAGCATCTCACGGAGATGTGTCCTGACTTTCTCATCGCCACTGCGAATCTTTGTGAGTAATGTCTCTTCCCCTCGGGAGAAACCGCGTACAATCTTGCGGCGTGGGCGAGCAGGCATAAGCGGGAGGAGTTCGCTGATTCCCTTTGCCTTGAGCTCGTCGATAGTAAAGCCGCGATAGGTGAACTCCTCACGCCGTCTTGGCATTCTCTTCTGTGTCTTTTTAGGTGCTGCCATACCCTTCACTTCCTGCTCTTACCTGTCCTGCGTGCAGCCACATGTCCGACAGTCCTGCCTGGAGAGGTGCCTCTCGCAACGGTCTTCGGGCGACCAGTGTGCTGGTGTCCACCGCCACCGAACGGGTGGTCGATTACGTTCATTGCGACACCACGGACGCGGGGCCAGTTGGATGCGGTGTTCTGCATCTTATGGTGCTTGTTGCCTGCTTTCACAAACGGCTTGTCAACGCGGCCGCCACCGGCTACGATACCGACGGTTGCACGGCAGCGGTGGTTGAACCATTTGGTCTTGCCGCTGGGCATCCGGATGCCGACCCGGTCTTCAATCTTATCGACGACAACTGCCTGGACTCCTGACGCCCTGACAAACTTGCCGCCATCATTGGGGCGGGATTCGATATTGCAGATGTAGGTACCGGTCGGGATGTGCTGGAGAGTGAGTGTGTTTCCGTTCTTCACTTCACCACTGGATCCCCAGGTAATAACTTCCCCGATTCCAAGCCCTTCGGTCACAAGCATATAGACCTTGGATCCACTCTCGAGTTTAACGAGTGCAATGGGTGCATTGCGGGCCGGGTCGTGTTCGATGTCGATGACACTTCCGGTGATATTCTGTGTATCATCACCGATGTGTTTCAAGTCTGCTTTGTAACGGTGGGATGGCGCCCGGTATGTCGGGCCTCCTTTTCCACGGCTTTGTGTAGTAATGCGATGTCCCATCTTCCCCACCTACATTATGCCAAGCCGGCTCAGAATTTCCTCGGCTGCTTTATCGTTCTCGAAGCTGACGATGGCTTTCTTTTCGCCATGCATGTTCATGAGGGTCCGAACGCTCTTTACGTTCTGCCCGAACGTCTTTTCAATCTCGCGCTTGATCGAGATCTTTGTTGCCTGACGGTTAACGAGGAACTGGAGTTTGCTCTGGTTCTCTAAAAGGACCATCGCCTTCTCAGTTACAAACGGATATTTCAGAACCATTTATCTCCCCTCCAGGCGAACGAGTGCACTTTCGGTCCACACGGTAAGCCGTCCTGCCAGCATACCGGGTGCAAGGTGCTCTACATTCAGCTGATCTACAGTCACTACATCGACACCGGACAGGTTGCGTGCTGCACGCAGCGGTGTTCCGGAAGTGACGATGAGCAGGCTCTTTCGCTGCTTGTACCGGCGACCACGCATCTTGCCTCTTCCGGCACGTACCTTCTTGCTGTCCTTTGCCCGCTCGATATCTCCATAGAGACCTGCGGTCGTGAGTGCGGTTATGACATCCGCTGTCTTATCAAGAGACTCAAACTTATCCTCAAGGACAAACGGGGCTGCTCCATCGAAGACGTGACCCCTTCCCCTGATGAGCTCCTCACAGATGCTTGCGGCTACTGCAGAGCGGAATGCCTTCTGTTTTTCCTTCTGGTTGATCTCTTTAACCAGTATTTTGGCTACTTTCGGGGGATGTGCTTCACGCCCGCCCTTTGCCTGCGGAACCTTGGCTGCCCGTGAACCGTTCTTGATACGGGGCACGTGCGATGAACCGCGACCGCTTCCCCAGCCTACTGCTGACGAGCAGATGCCGGCAAACGGGTTGGTTCCGTGCGGCTGCCTGCGGGTGCTCTGGAGGGCCATGACTGCCTTTTTGATCAGATCGGGGCGGTATGCCTCTGAGAAGAGTTCCGGCAGTTCAATGTTTTTTACAACGCCACCATCAAGTGTTTTAACCTGTGCTTTCATCTCTGATCACCCCTGCTTGCTCTGGACGCTCACAAACTGGATTGCTGGCATCTTTACAACTTGTTCACCAAGACGAACGGCCGGGCGGATACGTACAAGACGCTTGACCGGGCCGGGTATCGATCCCTTGACCAGAACATACGGGCTCTTTAAAACACCATAGTGAAGGAATCCACCTGCGGGGGTAATTTCACTGGCATTCTCGCTGACTTTTAAGATCCGCTTGTTGAATTCCGTGCGCTGCTGGAATCCCAGCTGGCCGATCTGGGGGACCTGCCACCGTACATGGTGGGGATTCCACGGTCCAAGAGTACCGATATGTCGCTCTTTCTTGCCGCGGGAGTGCTTGCGTTTGCGCAGTGCGATACCCCAGCGCTTTACAGCACCCTGGGTACCTTTTCCGGTTGTGATTGCTGTAATATCAGCAAACGCGCCGGTCTGGATGACGTTATTCAACGCGATCTCTTTTCCTAAAAGACCCTGCGCAAATTCAAACAGTTTCTTAATATCGCCACCGCCGACCTTGATTTCCATCAGGTCGGGGACTTTCTTGGGAACGCCCGTAAGGGCTGCGGGCTGTGTGTAGGTAACCGCATGGATCTCTTCAACAAGGCCGGCTGCAATTGCATCTTCAAATTTCTTCTGCGCGGCTTCTTTGTTGTAATCCTTGGGCATGGTAATCCTGCGTCCAAGAACTGCATCGAGCGGATCTGCCCAGATCTCAGTGAGGGCGTGTTTACCGTATGTATCACGGGAATATGCGCGGATTGCAGCGACTTTCATCGAGGGGATTTCAATAACGGTGACGGGCACCATGATCTCCTTACCCTCGGTGGGGCTGGTCTTGCGGTCATCCACCATGATAACATGCGTCATACCTACTTTGTATCCTGCAAATCCCTGCAGCATCGGTGCCCCTTCGGTAACGGGCCACGACTGGTATTTCGGGATTGGGCTCTTTGCACGCTTTCTCGGGCTGAATGCAAGAGAACCACGGCGGGGTCTGTTAATTTTTGGCATGTGTTAATCAATCCTTTTTTTGCGTGTAGGTTATTCTGATTGCGACACGAATTTGAGATTAATCCGAGCTTTTGAAACAAAATATTGTTTCAGAAGCCAACACGCGACACGGACAATAACACCGACACCTGCCATCAGCGAAGTCAATCCAAAGTTATGGATGACCGGCTCTGATGACTGATGCTGGTTTTTCGTCCGTAATTAAGGGGATGCAACGAAGTTGCATCGCTGTGCCAGTGTGCACCGGCATTCCTGTCTCGCGAAAGAAGATCCTGATATTGGCGCATCCACCTGCTGCCTTGATGCAACATAGGGAACGGGCTCGTTGCACGAACGTCGACCCATGCGCCCTAATCAGACCCACTCTGTCAGCCTGTTGTGACGAATCACAACTCCTTCTCGGTATACCTCACCTTGCGGAGAGGGCACCAATTGAGGAACACCCACGGCACAACCGTTGTTCTTTGTGTCTGGAGATACGGTTCCGCCGTTTCAAGAGATCAAATGCTGCTTTTCATACGATTCGCAGACTGATTCTTGATAGGATAACCTCATATCGGCTTCCATAATTATTGTAGAGAAGGAGATATAAATATATGCCAAAAGAGTGGCAGGATTTTCGCCGAGCGATGGCAACAACCATGAGCGGCGGAGGATAGTGTTATCCGAAATAGAGCTCTCCCTGATCTGTGATATATACAACAATATCTTCACATATGCACCGGGCTTTGCAGCACTGGGGGCGCGCTTCACGGATACGGTTGATCAGGGAGATTGTATCGTATTTTACCTTGATATTAATTTTCTCCGCTTCACCAAATACGATAGCGGGAACATCAAACAGATCGGTTCCTGAAGGAATGGTGCAGAGATGGGTTGCATCGAGAGTATAGAGGAACTCAAGCGTCTCTTTTGCGCGGCGGATATTTTCCATAGCGCTCTTTTCGATCGTGCAGACATTGGCCTTGGAAGTGGAGATGATATCAGCGATCTGCTGCTGGGTAAGTCCCTGTTTCCGGTACCTGAGAACCTCCATCTGACGATCAGTAAGCAGCCCATCTTTCATGGAAAATAGTTTTCCGGTAGAACTTAAACACTTTTCGTTAACTTCAGAACAATATGTGATAATGACGGAAGCGATCTGCAGTACGGCATGCCCCGGGTAAGAAAAACACACTTTCAAAATCTTTCGACGTGAAATGACATTTCAAAATGTTTATATGAATACTAGGTCATAATATCGTGTTATAACAAATCGAGGTGAAAATAGATGGTTGTTAAAGTAGGAGTTGCCAAGCTCGGCAACATCGCAAGTGGTGTAATGGCAGAACTGCTTCTCGATGAGAGGGCAGACCGTGAAGACATGCAGACATTCATGGCGACCAGCGGCACAAAACTTGAGCCGGCTGATGTTGACCGTGTTGTTTCCAACCTGAAGGCATACAAACCGGACTTCGCTATCGTAGTCTCCCCCAACGGGGTTCTCCCCGGCCCGACCGGTGCCCGCGAACAGCTCGCTGCAGCAGGTATACCAGTCATCATCATCACCGATGATGTGACCACCAAGAAGGAATGGGAAGGAGTCAAGGCAAGCAGTTTCGGCTACATCATCATGAAGGCAGACTCCATGATCGGTGCACGCAGAGAATTCCTTGACCCCACCGAAATGGCCGACTTCAACGGCAACCTTGTGAAAGTGCTGGCACTCACCGGTGCATTCCGCAAGATGCAGCTTGCTATTGATCTGGTCATCGACCAGGTGAAGGCAGGAAAGAAGGGCGCAGAACTTGTGCTCCCCAAGATCGTCATGACCACCGACAAGGCAGTCGACGGCGAATTCACCAACAACTATGCACTCGCCAAGGCACGCGCTGCCCACGAGATCGCCATGGCTGTTGCAGGACAGAACGTCAAGGGCTGCTTCATGACCAAGGAATGGGAGAAATACATCCCCATAGTTGCCAGCGCTCACGAAATGATGAGGTGCGCCGCAGCACTCTGTGACGAGGCCCGCGAGATTGAGAAGGCCGGCGACAGCATTATGCGCAAGCCCCACAAGAAGGACGGCACGCTCGTCTCCAAGAACAAACTTGTAGCAAAGTTTGAGTAAATTTATTTTTTTTATTTTTTGTAGAATTTTCCCAGGTCTTCTGGGAGCGTCATGATTACCGGTTCCAGGTGGAGCCGTTCCATGAATGCAGAGTCGCTCGTTGAGGAAGGGTTCGGATTGATCCGGGAGATCATCGAGCAGAACGCCCGGAATCCATGATCATTGCCACACTTGTCAAAAAACAGGGACATGTTGAACGCATGGGTTCCCAGTTCCCGGTATAATGCGATAATCTCAATGATACCCCGCGCCACAAGATCAACGTAGGGTTCCAGTTCGTCAAGCGTAGAGATGGGCAATATCCCCCTCACCTCGCGCTCACCAACCGGTACCGCATGGGCAGACCAGAGAATTTCATCGCCGAACAGATACCGGTCGGAGGATCTTTCCTGCTGCCTTACTGCCTCCCAATAGTTCCTCCCCTCGGTTTTACGATACTGGTTGCTTCCTGCAAGATAGAGATCCACAATGTGGGAGGGGCAGGAGTCAGACAGCCCCTGCATATGGGGGTGAACAAGGCTCGCTCCTGCAGATGGTAAGAAGTTCCAGTTGATACTGGGATAGCCATCTACCGGTTGGAGTGCCTCGATCTGCGAAAGAAGGGCATCCACTACCTGCTGACGGCTGAAGGTGACGACGGCATGCTCGCGGGTCATGACGGTCACCACATGACCTTCCCCAAATGGATAGAGGTTGGGGAACGTAACGCTTTCGCCGCGGATGATCCGGTTACCATTGGGAAAGGTGGGAGTAACGGTCATCACTGCGTCGCGGCAGAACGGGCAACCCTCTGCATTTGAAGGCAGGTAGAGGGACTGATCGATCTGTCTCTTTAACCGGTCGGGGCTGATCCGGCACCTGAGGCCGGTGAGATACTCCTCGCGATATTGCAACGTGCCCCTGCTCGTGATAACTTCCCTGACCGAATACATGCCTGTTCAGGATTATATTTCCCGGCAGGATCTGATAGTCGTTTGCACTGTCTCTCCAATCCCAGTCCTTTGGTTCCGTGACTGGAAATGCACTGAACCGAGTTCCCGGACAAATCGCAAATCTGTGCAGAATCCGTTGTCACTTTTTCGGTCCATATTTTCAATGCACAATGTCCCCTTTCAAGGAACATTTTCATGGCAGACCCTGCTTAAAAATTTTCAATCGCGATCATGAGGTGTTAGTTAGTGAGGCTACAATCGGATAATTATCCTACAAAATGCATGTACATGCTACAAAATTTTTGATTCTCCGGTGTGAGGGGCCGGAAAATAAAATCAAGGTCTGATTAAAAAATTTCAAACAGGGGGTGAGGGGTCGATTGAAAATTTTTTGCCGGAGATCGATCGCAGCGCAAATTTTTCTGCGGAAAAAGCTCGCGGTTTACTCTCATGCTCTTGCGATTCCAGTATGTCTAACCATTTAAGGAAGAATGCAAAAGGACCGCACTTAACATCAGATGCCAGGAAAATGGAGAAAAATGATTGATAATATCTGCCAGGATTTTCTGCTCCTTTTCAAAGAGCACCCTGACAGGTATTGGTCCGCACTTATACGACGTATTTGCCGAGGAGGCGGATCGAGTTGGTCATGTCGGGACCAAGGGGTGAGCCGAAGATGATCTGGGTGACACCGGCCTTGGTGAGGTCTTCGCATTTCTGCTTGACCATTGAGGGGGTTCCAGCAATGGTGAATGCATCGATCTCTTTGTCTCCAACGAGCTCTCCAACCGTCTTGAAGTCGAACTTTCCGAGTGCTGCCTTGATCTTGGCAACATTGGCAAGGTCGAGTCCGTGGCGGGTGAGCAGAGGTTCAGGTGAGCCGGCTGCAATGAATGCTGCAACGATCTTTGCTGCATTGCGGGCCTTCTTCTCGCTCTGGTCGATTGACATTGCGGTGTATGCACCGATGTCAAAATTCTTCTTGCCAACCTTGTCGCAGGCTGCCTTGATGATCGGGATTGCAACGGCGAAGTCCTTGGGGTTGGATGCGTTGATCAATGCACCGTCACCGATTCTTCCTGCAAGTTCAAGGACCTTGGGGCCCTGTGCACCGATGTACATCGGGATACCCTTCTTACCGGGCAGGGTGACACCGGTCAGCTTTGCACCGTCGTAGTCGAAGAACTGCATGCCTGACTTGTTCACCTGTTCACCGGAACAGAGCTTGCGAATCTGGACTACAGCTTCCTCGAGGCGTCCGACTGGCTTCTCAGGGTTGATTGCCAGCTTCGGGAGGGTTGAGAGGTCACCGGGACCAATACCGAGGACTGCACGTCCATCGGAGATCTCGTTCAGCGTGCAGGCAAAGGATGCCATTGCAGCGGGGGTGTCGGTAAATGCGTTCATGATACCCGGTCCCATCTTAAGGGACGTGGTCGCCTGCGCAATGGCGGCGAGGGTGGGGTAGCAGTGACGGTTGTTGTAGTGGTTTGTGATCCATGCGAAATCGATGTCTTTGGATTCTGCAAGTTTACAATAGTTGACAACTTGCTTTACGTTGACATTACCTGGTACAAATTCAATTCCATATGTCAAGGTTAGTTCACCTCATGGAGTATTACCCTACACGCGTTTAAATAAATTATGATTTTATGTTGGATTATTTGGAAGGGGCACGAGAAAAAAGCCCATTTTGACGTTTTTTTAAATAAAAACGCTGAATCATGAGTCGGAGCGGAGGTGAACGCAGGAAGATCCGGCCATTCAATCGACAACGGTGTGTTTTTCATAAAATTTTTTGGTTTATCAGAACCAAGTTATACGAACAGTAACAGATTCCGGTTTTTTTCCAATGAAAGAGCATAACAAATTCAGAAGGCGTGCGAAATATGCCAGGGAAAAACTTATGTGTACCCTATATTTAACCGACAAACCTTTTTTTTATCTGACGAGATTATCCTATAAGATATTGAACTTCCAACAATCAATTGTACATATAGTTCAAAATAACCTAATCACTGGAATTGGCAAGGGACGTGCATGAGAATACTGGCAATTGGACTTGGAGGTGCAGGCTGCAGGATTGTAAACAGCCTGTATGCAGTCGACCGTCGCAGCAGCAATGTTGCATGTGTCAAAGCTTTTGCCGTAGATGTCGATGAGGCCACCTTAGCACAACTGAAAGGTCTTCCGGAGGATGCAAAGATATACTTCCCTGCGCTGGATCCCGGGCCTGCAGATGCAATGGGAGAAAACACCCAGACAGCCACTATAGATATTGGAGAGATTGTCTCAAGAGTCCAGAATACCGAACATGGAGAGACAGATGCAATCTTCATCTGCTGCGGGCTTGGCGGAAGCATGGTGGATGTGGCACCCCATATCATTACAGCTCTCCGTAACTCGGTCACAGAGCCAATATTCGGTCTTATCACTCTTCCCTGCCTGGCTGAAGGTGAGCGAAAATCTGCAAAAGCCGCAGATGATATCGACATGCTTTCATCCCTTCTGGATGGTATTATCCTATTCGACAACGAGACGTGGTATAAAAAAATCCGATCGAAGAAATCCACCTTGGTAAAAAAAGAGAAGAGTTTTGCAGAAAAGATGGGTTTTGTAAAAGAGCAGCCGGCATTATCTCCAGCGCTTGCAACTTATCTCCTGTTAAACGATGCCATTGTCAAAAGGATCAGTCTTATCCTGCGGGCAGGAGAATTCAAGGCTGACGGGGGACTTGAACTCGCGGAAGTGGTTCTGGATTCCGGTGAGGTCCTCAATACCATGAAAGGGATGGGTTTCATCACTATCGGTTATGCAGTTGAACACCTCCCCCACGATCCACTGGGTTTTCTCTCATGGTTGCGACCGGGAGGCCTTTTAACCGATGACCATAAGAAAAGGGCCTCGCGTATCGTTGAACTCGCAAAGCAGGCAATATATCACGAGATATCAACACCCTGCGATATGACCAGCGCCCACAAGGCGCTCATCCTTGTTGCCGGGCCATCTCATGAACTCTCCATGAAAGGATTCATGACCGTCCGCAAATGGATCGATCGCAGCATCGCCGGGCTCGAAACCCGATCCGGGGATTACCCCGTTGTCAATACACAAAATGTTGCGATCATCATCATGCTTTCCGGCCTTGAGAATATTCCCCGTATCGATGAGATCCGGGAGATCCGTGCACAGGGAAGAACGGGTTATCAGAAATACCCTGCACATGAAATTGAATCCATCTCCCTTGAATCCATCACACAGTCAAAGAGTTCGGCAGACACAACGGACACAGGCACCATCTCTCTAAAACAGAGAGAAAGACCATCCCGGGACGAGATGATTGTTCTTCCCGTAAAAGAACACCCGGGCGGCAGGGATTTCGGTGCGCGTTCTCCGGAAGCTCGTTCGCGTATACCAGAGAGTCAACAGGCGAATTATCCTCCGTCAGCAGATACATCCTCAACGATTACCGGCATGCAGGAAAAAACCGCACAGCCACCTGAATTGAGGGGGTACGCGCCACAACGCAGGGTCGTTGCTTCACAAGAACACGCGGCGCATCCCAGCCACGTATCACCGGTGAACCCTCCCCAGCCACACAAAGCATCACACCACGAGGCACCATCATCAGGAACCAGGATGCAGGAGCCGGTAAGAGAGACCGAGGTCCATATCAATGATAGCCAGATACGAGCGAAAGACACTGAACGCCAGAGGATAGAAAAAGACTTACAAAGGCAGCGGATGATTGCGATATCCGGCCGGACACTCAAGACAAATACTGATACTCTGAAAAACCCGATTACATCACCCAGCCGTACGGTCATCCACCAAGAATCATCAAAGGAATTACCCCACATTCGTGTGCAGGAACGTGACAGACCAGTCCCCCCCATAGAAAAAACCCCGGAACAAAAAACAGTCATCATTGGAAAACGGAAACCCGCACCCATAAAGGACCAAAACATCGACACGGAAGACCAGAGCGTAAAAGAACCCGCAGGACGTGAGGATCCAGATATGTCATCGGGCCCTGATGGATATGTACCCGAAGGGGACTCTGCTGCGATGAAAGTCAGCGTGAAAGATCACAGTTACCGGGCAAAGGATGATATTTTTGGGGGGAAAAGCGTCGTGCGCACAGCAGTTCCTTCAGCCCGGGATTCCGGACTCGTCCATACCCGGCTAACCCAAAAAAAGAGTCTGGCGGGAAATGATACTGAGGGGAAAATACAGGAGGACACCGCTACCGAACAGTCGCAGCCTTCAGAGAAAAAACGGAAAATTACTACAAAAAAAGATGATTTTTCATGGATCTGATCGAAGGGATCAGTTGGTCTCCATCACTTTTGAAAACGGAATATTGCCGGCCCCGATCTCTGTTTTGATCTCAATGCCATGCTCAACAGTATTTCCAATATAATTCAGCCCACTGAAAGCAACAATTGAGAGCCTGTACGGATTGTTGGGTAAATTGAAGACCTGCGTTCCTAAAGTCACGGGAAAGACAAAGCCGCAGTTGTTCATCAGTTGAATGGTCTCTTCTACCTGCTTTTTCGCAGCGCAGGGAACTTCGCGGACGTTTGCGAGCGCAATACCGGTTTTTGTCCGGGCGAAACTGGAAATGGAGGTGAGACCTGAAGAGATAAAGAGTTCCAGCGGATCGATGGTTGTTCCCCGGTATCCGATCAGATCCCTGAAGCGTTTGGGTTCGCCCTGTTCGATTTCCAGTCTTCCCCCGAACGCCATCTTAACCGGAATTCCCTTTCTCTGGAATACCCCGTCCATGGAGATACTGCAGAGGGTAATAAAACCTATTGAGCCATGAGGTATCCGGGGATCGCGATCAATAATCCGGTAAGAGTTAAAGAATCCACAGCCGGATTTTACCACTTCATCAAATGCAACGGTGACCTTTTCCATCGACTCTGCAGGCACAATCGAGAGATTATATGCCACATCTCCGGTGACGGTCTCCGGATCAAACGTGCTCCGGTATGCAAGTCGCTCGAGTTTAGATATGATGAATCCGATCCTGTCGTCAACAAGGGCATTGTCGGTTTCATCCCGGCCAAGAGGGGTTAATACTCTTCCCAGGTTCCCGATCTTCTCGGTAAATCCCATTGTATCAAGATAACTGAGATAATACTGGACCGCACGGTCACTCAGAACAAAACCCCGCTCTGCCATAAGTTCCGAAAGTCGTTTTGCCCCAACAGGCTCACTATGCTCTTTTAAGATCCTTAAAATCTCGATATATTTCCTCTCGGTACGAATCACGATCACTTCGCCTCCACGACACCCTTGCTATCCTGGTAACGCCCCGCATACAACTGCGTTCCTTCCCGCACCTCATGAAGAACCATCTGGACAATCCGATCATTCTTATGTACAGGTAATGTATCTGCACCCATATTGGTCAGGCAGAGCGTCAGCTGCCCTCGAAAACCCGGATCCACAAAACCTGCACCCAGCAATACACCACGTCTTCCCATCGATGACCTGCACCGCAGTGTTCCGGCAATATCCATGGGGAGTTCAACCCATTCCAGTGTCGAGACGAGAGTACATACGCCCCGTTCGAGTACAATATTACCAGAAGCGCGTAGATCATAAGATGCGGGTTGCTGGCATTCTGCCCCATACGGGATGATTATAAGTTTTCCTGCTGCGCTGTCGAGGTCGAGACGGCGCTCAATTTCTGGTGCAGACAGAATCATTCAGTAGTGTATCGGTAGAAAATGCTTAATATCTTTTGATGTAAAGAAGATGAGAAGGATCCATGGGGTAGAGGACATCCTCTTGGGCTTCGAACCCAAGGACGCGGGTTCGATTCCCGCTGGGTCCGTTTTTTCTAAAAATTTTCCAAAATTTCCGTCCTGATATTTTTTTTAAGCCCCCAACGGTTCTGGTCCTATGATGATAGTATTGGTATCAGGATTCGTAGCGATTACTCTGATAGGGCAGAGCACTTCCTAAGATTGCACTTTTTAATAATACTTTTAAAAACAGCTAAAAAATAGATTATATGTCGTTTCTTCTTATGATATGACGCCGGTTCCGGTGACCAAGCATCCTGATTACCGCAAACAGCACAAGAACGCCCACTACTCCTGCTGCAATTATCGTGATCAGTCCCCAGTCAAGATTCTTTTCCAGAGTGAGAGTCGCGGATGCAGTTGCATTCCCCTGAATGACTTCTTTCTGGATCGATGCCGGTTGGTAACCATCCTTTGAGGCTGAAATATTGTAGACGGTATTAAATTTCAGTTTGGTGCTGTACTGCCCGCGATCATCAGTGACTCCAAGAGCATTGCCATTGAGGGAGATGCTGGCATTCGGAACAATTTTCTGCTCATTATCCTTGACAAAGAGGGTGAGATCGGCGTTTTCAAATGTCATCTCAAACGAATAATCCTCATTGGGGTTTGTCACCTGGATCGGGCGGCTTACGCTCACATACCCCGCCTTTCTGATCTCAACGGGATACGTTCCCGACACCAGCTTGGGAAAAGTACTGCGTCCATACTGGTTGGTAGTCCCCGACAAATTGCCATTGATATAAACATCCGCACCATTGATCGCGACCCGGTTTTCATCAAAAACGTAAATAAACGCACCAATGGAGGCTTTGGTTATTTCAACAGAATAGATGGCATCGGCATCACTGATTACCCGGGATTCGGTTAATGGCTGGTAACCGGTTTTCGTGATCTCAATTAAATTGGTTTTTCCACGGGTAACCGGGATAATCAGTCTTCCTTTGGCATCAGTTTTTCCAATAAGCACTGAATTAATTCTCACTTCTGCATCCGAAACCGGTGCTTTTCCATCCTTATCTTTAATCTCAATAGCAAAACGGTTTCCCGAAAGTAACCAGTATTGAATCTCCCGGTTCTCGGTATCCATATCCACAGTTCCGCTGCGTGGCTGATAGCTGGCAGCAGTAATATCAACTGAATACAGGGTTGTAGCTTTCACACCAAAGGTTGCAGAACCGGTGGCATCTGTATTCTTTGCCTGTGTCGAATTCTCTGCAGAGATATTCACAAGGGCTCCTGAAACCGGCAGATAGGTGTCAGAATCGTAAAGTATCACTTTGAGGGAGAGGCTTTTTCTGGTCAGGTTAACAAGGAGCGATGTTTCGTTTCTGCTTACCAACCGGTTCCAGTCATCATAACCATTCATTGAAACCAGAATATTCAGATCATTCAATCCGGAATGAGTGAGATACACCTGGCCGAGATTATTTGCCCGGGCAAAGTTGGCGCCATTGACAAATACCGTTGCATGAGGGATCGAGGTGTTATCAATACTGTCCTGCACAGTTATCTGCAGGTTCGTTGCCTGTACAGAGCTGCAGAGAAGGATCAGACACAGCAGAGCAAAAAGGAAACGATGCCTATGACTATACATGATAAATTATCGCTACCTGCTCATATATCAGCCAATCGGTCTAAATCTCTGAAATTGAGGGCACACGATCAAGAAGCATGCCTTCGACAAGCACCGGCATCAGACGCCTTCCTTCCTCAATTGCATTCTGGAGACGCCAGTTCCGTTCAGCATACAGGGTAAAGAGCGGTTCTCCGGCTTTGACAAGCTTGCCCTTTTTTGCGTGCAGGAGAATACCGGCACCCCGATCCTGGGGGGCTCCTGCCGTCCTGGCAAGAGTGACAAGAGAACGGTTGTTCATCTCAATTACATACCCTGAAGCCGGGGCTTTTACCACATACTGGTGTTCACCAGGAACAATATCCTCGGACTTTACCGTAGGATCTCCTCCCTGTATCTCAATAATCTGGCGGAATTTTTCAAGCGCTTTTCCTTTTGTGAGGATCTCCTGTGCCATTGCTGCTCCGGTTCCCCGAGCAGCTTTTCCTGACATTTCAAACGCGATCCCTGCAAGCGAGATACTCTTCTGGATAAATGAGTTCGGCTCCGTCGCCCCCTCAAGTACCCGGAGGGCTTCTTTTACCTCAAGTTTTGGCCCGATACTGTGCCCTACGGGAATATCCCCATACGTAAGAGCACATTCAACTTTCATATTGAGCCGTTCGCCCAGTTCAATAAACTCCCGGGCGAGTTTTCTCCCTTCCGCCATGGTCGCAACTTTGGTATGCAGACCCACGGGAATATCAATCACCACAAGATTTGCACCCACGGCAAATTTTTTTGCCATGACACTGGCAAGCATCTGACCTCTGGCATCAATCTTGAAGGGATATTCCTGGATGATAATGCGATCATCGGCAGGTGCAATATTCGTGGCACCGCCCCAGACAATTGCACCGCCTACTTTTTCGGTCATCTGTTGGACTTCACCGGCAGAGAACTCAACAAAGGCAAGGACTTCCATGAGATCGGCAGTACCTCCGGCACCGGTGATTGCCCGGGAGCTTGTCTTTGGTATTTTCAGGCCGCTTGCAGCGATGATGGGCACTACAAGGAGCGAGATCTTGTTGCCCGGTACACCCCCAATCGAATGTTTATCAACAATCGGGCGTGATGCAAACTTGATCTGTTCCCCCGTCTCAACCATTGCTCGGGTGAGATGTTCCACCTCATCCATATCGAGCGGGTTGATATAGGATGCTGTGATAAATGCGGTCAATTCGGCCGGAGATAAATCGTCGCTGACTACATCCTTGATGATAGTTAGTGTCTCTTCTTTGGTGAGCCTGATGCCATCCATCTTCTTTTTGATAAAGTCAAGAGATGCGGGTCTCCGTGCTTCACGGATCTCTATCTCTTCACCGCCTTCGAGATGCAGGCGTTCATTGGTTATCCGGTATATTCCAACAGTACCCTGCTGCGCAATCGTTGACGTTGTGTTCACTAATGCTGCTGCTGATATGCTGTTTTTTGAGTTTATTACCTGGACGCGATCACCATCAAGTACTCCGATGCTGCGGGCATCAGCCCGGTTGAGAAGTACACCTCGCGTTGCTATATCCAGAATTTTTGCACTGAATTTCACTGCCAGTCCCTCCAAAGGTAATGATGCCCTTTACTGGATGCATCATGATTACATCTACGTTAGCCGCTCTGGCAATAAAAGGTGCCACGGCGGACCGGTTACAGAGGCAAAAAACGGAGAAAATCCTGATAGTAAGTAAAACAAACGAACGATAGGATAGGATCTGGCATGAAAATCCATCAGGACATTTTCATCAGATATACAGGAAAGCCCTGCGGATAATGCCTGATTTTTGAAATCTGCAAATAAAAAAAAGATTTTTAGATGTTAGTTCAGTGCCTGCGCACAACGATGAACGCAACTGCGCCGAGACCAATCAATGCGATCAACGCACCGTAGCCGGGTGCCGGCTTGGGGGTTGTCGTGACTGGGACTGCGGTGGTTACAACGGGTGCTGCAGTGGTTACAACGGGTGCTACGGTTGTTACAACCGGTGCTTTGGTTGTGACAACAGGTGCTGCGCCTTCAAGAACATTGAACAGTGCAGTGGCAGTTGCTACCTGGAGAATTGCGTCTTCAGTAACAATGTACTCGTCTGGTTTGAATGTTGATGAGTCAACATCGAACGAGAGTTTGTTCATGCCGCTGTCACCCTTGGTGACCTTGACGGTGCCGGTTGCTCCGCTGAACTCGCCGCTCTGGCTCTTCTGAGTCGGCTTGAATGATGATGAGTAGACCTCGATAAGGACTTCGTCATCTACCGCGAGGTTGGTCGATGCAGTGATAGTGAACTTGTCACCAACGTGCTTGTCGCCAATCGGGTCGATACGGATGACGGGTACCTCAACGAGGAACTGGAGCTTGGTGTAGGTATCATCGACGTTGGGGTCGTTGATTCCCTGGACAAGTGCTTCAGCTGCGTCGGATCCCTGCAGGCTTCCTGCTCCGAGTAAGGCGAAGATCTTTGATCCAGCTGCTACACCGGTTACTTGGCTCTGGTAGTTCCAGACATCGTTTCCATTCAACCGGATATCGAACACATTGTTCTGCATCGGGTGCTGAACGACAACGAAGTACTGACCGGGGTAGAGATTCTTGGTGGTTGCCTGCGTAACCTCGTATTTGAACGAGGCGTCTGCATTCACAGATTCATCCTTGACACCATTGGCGTCAGTCGGGTAGTTCTTACCGAGGATCCAGATCTTGACACCTGTCGGGTTACCTTGTGCGGTACCGGTGATGAAGATCTTGTCACCCTGTGCGACAGTAGACTGGGATGCGGTTGCTGATACGAACGGCTTCTTGATGATGATTGAGACCGTTCCGAATGCAGTGTTTGCAAGGTTGTTGCTTGCTGCAGTGCGAGGCTGGCTTACTGCGTAGATGGTGTACGTGCCTGCATCGAGTGCAATGGCTGAGGTTCCCCACTTCCAGGACCAGGTGTTGTCACCATTGACATCAACTGACTTGAAGGAGGCTGCATTTCCATCTTCCACTCCTGCGGTTCCAGATGCAACGTTGGTCGCATCAGATCTCGGGTTAGTACCCTGAATCTGGGCACCCTGAGTTGGCAGGTTCGGACCTGAGATGAACAGGTATGTCTTGTAGGACTCGGTGTTGGTACCGGAGAACTTGATCTCTTCGCCGAGGTAGTAGCTCTGGTCGCCGGCTGCCACGATGGTGACTGCGCCCTTCTCGACCTTCACATCGACCTCATCGCTCTTGTAGACACCGGTGGACGGGTTGTTCTCTACACGGATCGTGTACTTCTGTGCCTTGGTCCAGTTGTTAGTTGTGAACTCAACAGTCCTGGTACCTGAGCTTGAAGTCTTGATTTTTGCGTAGTAGCGAGTGCTGTTGTAGGTTGCTACATCGTTTCCGCTAGTACCTTGCGTCGTTGTTGCAACATCTTGGCGCATATATGGAGTTGCAGAGGGTGCATTTTCAAACGAGTAGCCACCGATTGGATAATCTGCGGGGATACCAAGGCCAGTAGCGTTATTGGCAACATCCATATAAACCAGCTCTTGGTTTATATTGACCATGGGGGGCTGGTTATCGTATGCGCTGTTCATTGCGCTGGTGCCCTTGACCCACACATAGTAGAAGGTGGCTGGCTTACCAGTGACAGTAACGGAGAACGTCTTGCTGCGGACGACTGAGTCCTTGTTCGCCTCGATCTTCACCGTGTCAGAGACAAGGGTGATCGTGCCGGTCGCGGAAACGGTCTTTCCAGTGTAGTCTGCACCTGCATTCTTGTAATTGTACTTCATCCTGTTAAGGGTGGACTCTGCCCATGCTGAGTAGGTACCAACCGGGTACAAGTACTGGTTGTTGAAGTCAGTTGCATCAGTTACCCAGTAACCCGGGAACGTTACCCTGTCGCTGCTGTTGGTAGTTAACGTACCTAATGTCCAGGGAGATGTGTTGACATACTTCTTAGCGAGAGATGTCGCGTTGTTATAGGACAGGTTTCCAATCTGCAGTGAGGCGTATTGCGCACCATTTGCGTCCTTCACATAGATAGTGATGTAACCGTCAGCAAGAGTCGGGAACAATCCTT
The DNA here is from genome assembly GCA_041645435.1 of Methanoregula sp. Lineage (NCBI taxonomy): Archaea > Methanobacteriati > Methanobacteriota > Methanomicrobia > Methanomicrobiales > Methanoregulaceae > Methanoregula > Methanoregula sp. Next base: position 63,562 of record JBAZQB010000005.1, on the reverse strand, counting down.
GGTAATTCCCGGCCGAAAGTGCCGAATTATTCTGCGCATTGAATCGCTTGGCACCGTCAAGTGCAGAGTACATGTTGGTGTTAATCTTGAACCCAAGTGCTTCTCCCTGCGGAACCGATTTGCCCGTTACATCCAGTCCTTGGTTGAAGTCCCAGACCGCAATAGTAAGGCTCGGGTCCTGAACAGAGATATACCCGTTGCCCGCATCAGCGGCTGTTGTACCATTGAGCACGTACCAGTTGCCAGTGTAGGCACCAAAGGATACGGGATCAATCGTCATGGACTTGTAGTTAGTGGACAGATCAATGGTCTTGGTCGGGGCAGATGCGGTAATTGATGCTGCTGATGCCCACCAGCCGATTGTTTTGTTCACGGGTGTTAGAGTATCTAAGTAAGTGTCATCTACTGAAGTAAAGGTAGCATTTCTAGCCTGATTTAAGAAATGGGTTAAGTTCAAACCTTCTTCACCAATGAAGACAGTTGCTCCCTGGTTGATAATCGATCCGTTCGTTACTGCTGCTGATACCGGCATAACCGCCATCAGGACGAACAGAGCGACTGCAACCAGTGCAATAGTTAATCGCTTAGTCATATGTTTAGTTCCTCCAAAGTTTACATCATACATTTCAAGCCGCGAACCGTTTCGACAGATGCCGAATAACAGTTCTACGAGCCCCATACTCCGATTAGACGGAATATGGAACAGTATTTGTAAAAGAGTTAATATATCCTTTGTGGTCGATTTTTTGGGGAATTTGGGGCCTTAAATGGACCCTGTTTTCGATTTGAGGCATAAAAACTGAGTTTTCGTTATCCGATTCTTCCCCGGCCTTATTCACGGTTTTCAGCACCCGTCTTGGTGAATGAGTTATATGTCGCGCACTGGAATTATTTGTTTTAATTGACATATACTGTACATACATGTACAGTATTGGACATTCATTTTTGCTTTGGAAATTAATCCTGTGAGCACCTCATGCAGCATACCGGATTTCCTGAAATTTTGATATACAATAGCTCATATGAAAAAATATATGTCCCTCTTACACAGGAAGTTAAAACTACAATAATATTAAGATCCCTTGCCCTGCCCTAATAATCCGATATTACATATAACACACTTGACCACCCCTTACACCAAGACAGAACAAGCATGCCCCCCACCGACTCCTCTATCAGTAAGAGGTGGCAGCCTTTGAGATATGTAAGAAGCGAACCCTCTATAAATCCAGTATAGGAAAACTCCGCCATATTCCAGATAACACCGTATAACGGGATTCCATACATCTCCTGCGTTCCTTACACACTAAGATATTCAATTCCCTGGTATTCAGCGCACATTTCAACAAATATACAATATACCAAAACATACATTTCCCCCATGAGAGTCATCCGGGCGCCAAGCATCGGGCGGGCACACGAACAGGTCATCAAAATGATCCTAGAGAAAGGCTGGACCCTCCGGACGGAAGATGCCGAAGCAACGGTCGAGTTCGAAGAGATCGCCATGCAGGTAGACACCCCGCTTTCCGAACCCATGACAAGCCCGAACTCCCGGTTCCAGCAGCGGTTCGTTGAACAGTACGCCCATGATCTGATTCATGGATCACATGCCAACTTCGAGTATGATTACCATGGACGGCTCTTCGACTGGGGCGAAAGACTCGTCACTGACGGGCAACCGGTACATGTGGACCAGATCGCCTATATTGTAGACAAACTCCGGTCCCAACCCGAGACACGCCGGGCTGTAGCGATTACCTGGAACCCGGTCATTGATGAAAAACTCGATGACTGTCCCTGCCTCCAGCTCGTCCAGTGCATCGTGAGGGCCAATAAACTCCACATGCGGGTAATCTTCCGGTCCAACGACATGCTTACCGCAGCAGGTGCCAATATGTACGCTCTCGTTCAGCTCCAGAAACATATTGCCGATCAGCTCGGCATCACCTGCGGAACATACACCCACATCTCGCTCGTCCCGCACATCTATTATATCCGGGACATGCACGACATTGAACCATTCTGCGGCAAAGGTGAGTTCATCCACCCGGTCAAGGAAGTCTGCCGCGCCTGCAAGGGATGCGGACGGGCACAGAGCGTATAACCGGCACAAGCAGTCCGTCACTTTAATTAAGCAACAGCGGCAAAAAGTATGAGGCATATAGCCCGGTAGTGTAGCGGTCAATCATGGTGGCCTCTGGAGCCGCCGACAGCAGTTCGAATCTGCTCCGGGCTACTTCTTTTCGTGTATTCGTTATAAAAAATTGACACTGGTCAATTCTGCCCGATTCTGCATAGTTGCCTGCGCAGGTTAAGAGAAATTATGCGATGATCGCGGGCAGGATGCAGCAGATAAAAATTGCACTGAACGTACCAGCCCCGCCAATGCTCATTTCAGGAACTTCAAGATTCCGGATAGTATTGAGCCGGGCAATGTTTCCTCCAAGCAGGGTGCCGGTAGTCCCGCTCACAAATGCCACAACCGTTGCGGAAATTCCGGCATTGCCAAACAGGAGCATGCCCATGAGAAGTGCTGTGAGTGCCGGTATGAGCAGGGGCACACGCAAGCCCACACCCGGTACCGGACGCGTTGCGAAAAAAGTGACGAGTGCAACAAGTAAAATCCCCGCTCCGACCGGTACCAGCAGTGAGGTCCCGGTGATTTGCACGGCCTGATACAGCAGGTACAGTGAGATACAGACCGGCAGGAGTGCTCCTCCTAAATTGATGGAGACAATTGTCTCCCAAACCGGATCAACAGGCCACGGTGAACCTGAACCGAACACAGCAGCAGTATCGGGAGAGATCCGGACCATGTCACGCTTGATCCGATATAACGGGATATTAACATAACTCCCAAAGAGCATCAGCAGAACAACAGCAATGGCCGAGATCCAGGAAAACCCCAGCTTGGTGAATGCAGCCCCGATCACCCCGAGGACGAGCAGAGGGATGAGAACAATAATCAATCCTACAAACAGGAGAATGGCAAGCACAGATAGTGCTCCGGCAGAAACAAAACGGATTCCATCAGCCATGATACTCCCTCACGCCCCCGGTTTAGTGCAGACAATCGCTGCATGATCCTGGTGGTAGGGTGCAAGCCAGAGACACTCCTGCACGACAAACCCTGCTGAAGCGAGCGCATCCACCGTTTCCTGGAAGACAACATCGGGCTCTTTCCTGACATCAACACTCCGGGTCTTGAGCATCAGGATCAGCTGGCCCCCGGCACGCAGAAATGCAGAGTTCCGTATAGCAATCGTTGCCTGATCCGGCTGGGCTACATCCTGGTAGAGGAGATCCACGGTTTCAACGAGGGGTACGTACTGCTCAGGGCGGGTCGCATCTGCCATAATCGGCACAATATTCTTGCGGCGACGGGCCACTTCCAGGAGATCCTGCATCGGGCGGGGGGCGAACTCCACGGCATACACCACATCCGCATAATCCGCCACATGCGAAACCGTTGTCCCGTTCGCAGCGCCGAGATAGAGTACCCGGGTTTCCGCAGTGATCTCCACACCGGTTCCCTTGTGGTAGAGTGCCGCCAGCTTGCTACGGAACGGATCCCACACTCGTGCGGTGCCCAGCATGCGTTCACTGTATACCCCCCCCTCACCCTGCGAAACCAGCACGTCTCCGATCCAGATCATGGTTCATTCTCCTTACCGGTCAGTTTCCCGGTAACCTTTCCGGTCATATCGATGCGTGCCTGGGCTGATTCGAGGAAGGCCAGATCCGCAATTCCACGGTAATGGTCGATCCGGGCTGCTATTGCCAGCTTTCCTGCAAGCACGCGGGCAACCCTGCCACGGCAATCCCGGGGCGCATTGTGCACACGCCGGTGCTGGAAGATGATCCCGTGCTTGGGAGAGGGTGACTTGGTCCGGAGATGGGCGAACAGGGCGGTCCGCGCGCCGAGCACCTGTATGGCACTGGCTGGCATGCGGGAAAGGTCAGAAAGTCCCCCGGCGTGCGCCATGAGCCGGGCGGCAACCAGTCCCCCGATAAGTGCGCTGGTATTCGGCATCACGTCATTTGCCCTCCCTGAAACTGCTTTTGCAAGTTCTGTCCGTGTCAGCGAAAGACGCTCGATCTCCCCGGCCACAAAAGATAGCGCTCCACGGGATTTCTCACGGATGTTCTTCACCACAATGTGCGCAGGGGTCTTACGATATTTTCGGGTAAAGGTAGGGTGGCGGAGCTGGTACCATTCAACCGCCCGTTCGGTAAGCAGGTTGATTACGGTGTCCATCTCATCGAGGGTCCTCACCATCTGGAGCAGTTCGGCATCCTTACCGGAATACTGCTGGCGTATATCGCGCTCTGCAGCGGCAAAACAAACCTCGCGGAGTTTTGTTATATAGTCCGCACGGTCACGACACGCGCCGCACGTGACCGCGGTTTCCCAGGTCAGAGGAACAAATGATTCCATACTGGTGCGAATCAAGCGGACACGTTCAGCTTTGGCCTGCACATCACCGCCGAATAGTGTACACTTTCCATCATCTACATCCCCGAACCAGTAGGATCGCATATTAGAAAGATAAGGGGTGCGAGCCCGTATAAAACCATAGATCATCCCCCGCATTTCATGGAGCGCGGGGGGGTTCCGGCTGCGGGATCATACACCTGCGATGCCAAACGAGTAGAGCATCACCGGGATCATGATCGCGCCCATGCAGTACATTCTCGGCACATTCACCAGATGTGGCACGAGGCCAAGGGCTGTCGCAAGGATCAGGACCATAATGCCGAATGGCCCGGTTAGGAGGATGCAGAGGATGATAATAAATGTAATAACGGCCCGGTTCAACAACCACACATCAATCCCATTGAGATGATGCGCATATTTTGCAAGCCATACCGTAATCAGGTACGCAGCAACGGCAGCGAGCACCCCAATCATCGTGAGTTCGCTCATCGAAGGGAGCGGTAGTTCCGAGAGCGCGACCATCACACCGTTGCGCATCCTTGACAGGGCAAAAAGCGCGGCAAGGCCGATAAAGGCATTAGAGGTGTTCGCTGCATTCGTTGCAAGGATATATGCGCGGCGATCCTTGTCGTACCCAATCACCGATGCGAGAACCCCGTTTGCAGATGCCGTGGAAAGACCGGGTAGCCACCCGACAGCAACACCGGCAGCCGTGCCAAGCACCGAGCATTTCACCATGGTCCGGTCTTCCATGCGTATCCCTTTGAACTGCTGATCAGGCATCTTCCCCTGCGAGGATGTGAGAAGCACCGAGATACCAAACAACCCGGTAAGAAGGGGCATGAGGATCGCACTACCCCCCGCAAGAGTGTGCCAGCCGAGAAATGCATAGTGTAGCGAGAATGTTCCCAGCAGGCCGGATACAACAAATATGCCAAATGCCCAGCCCGGTGCCTCACTCGTCACGATCATGTACCCTACCGAAGCAACCAGCAGGATACCTATCCACCAGTCAAAGTACGGCTGGAGTGCCGGGAGTACCAGGAAACAGAGAATCGATAGCGGCACCGCAATTATCATCGCACAGGCACTGCCCAGTGCAGCGATCCGCACCGCTTCCTCGCCATTGCCTTCAAGGCAGAGAGCGTGGGCGGGCAGCACGGCAAGCGACGTATCGGCATCGGGAATACCAAGGAAAGTGCTGGGGATCGCATCAACAAATGTGTGGGTGATGAGAGCTGCAAACATAGCACCGGCAAGCGCGACCGGCCCGAGAAGGGATAATAACACCACCTGCAAACTCAATAACACGCCGGCAAGGGTATTGGCATGCACCCCGGGGATGATCCCGCTGAGGGTGCCGAGAATTACGCCAATCACGACACCCAGCAGGATCTCTATCATTCACTAGACATACGGGAGAGCGAACATAAATTCACCGAAATGCATATCCTATTATCATACAGGGGCCATGAATCCGTAATGAAGATCGCAGTCACCCGTCTTTCAGGTAAAGAGAAGAGCGATGCTGCACGCTGTGCAAAGGCCGGGCATACCTGCTACAGCGTCCACCCGCTCCGCTCGGAACTGCGCGAAGCGGCGATCTCGGCGTTCGTCAAAGGAGTGGACAACAATGAGTTCGACTGTATCTTCTTCACAAGCGCCCTCCCGGCAAAGATTATTGCCCCGCTTCTCAAAAAGGTCCCCCGGGTGATCGCAATCGGCCCCCAGACCGCAAAAGAACTGGAGCAGGCCGGTATCGGGTGCGAGACACTCCCGGGTTTCTACTCGCGGGACTTTGTTCCCTATCTTGGCGACTGGATCCGGGGAAAACATATCGGCATTCCCCGCGCCGATGTCCCGAATCCCGCGCTCATCGATGCAATCACCGCAGCGGGGGGGATTGTCCACGAGTTCCGGTGCTACGGGCTTGAACCTACCGGAGAGACACTGGCACTGGATACGGCTGACGCGATTCTCTTTACCAGTGCCATGTCCTATACCAAAGCGATCTGGACACCGCGCAAGGATCTGCTCGTCATGGCAATTGGCGACATAACGGCAGCGGCCATGCGCACGGGCGCCGTGCCTGCAGTCGTGGGGGACGGGTCCCTTGAAGGAACTCTTGCAGCACTGAATACCTATCTCGACAATAACGGGAGCAAATAAAATGGAATCACCGAACGCAGAGAATGAGCAAACTGCACAGAAGAAAAAAGCACCCTTATGGAAAGGTGCGGGCATTATCGTAGTGGACAAGACTCAGGGGCCGTCAAGCCATGAGATCGCCGCGTGGGTAGGACAGATGCTCGGGTGCGAGGTGGGGCACTCCGGCACGCTCGATCCGCAGGTGTCCGGGTTACTCCTCATCATGCTCGGCAATGCGGTGCGTCTCGCGCCGCTGCTCCTTGCGCATGACAAGGAATATGTCTGCCTGATGCGGCTGCACGGCGATGTCGACACGGCCTGTATTGAGAAGATGGGAGAGGAGTTTACAGGCAGACTCTACCAGCGCCCGCCCCGGAAGAGCGCGGTGAAACGCAACCTCCGAATCCGCACCATCCATAAACTCGAGATCCTCAGCATTGAAGGACGACTTGTCCTTTTCCGGGTGAACTGCGAGGCAGGCACCTACATCCGCTCGCTCTGCCACCACATGGGATTCGCACTGGGTGTCGGGGGGCATATGCAGGAACTGCGCCGCACCCGCTCCGGAACGTTTGATGAATTGACCATGCATACGCTTCATGAACTGAAGGACGCATGCGTGGCGACTGAAGCCGGTGACAGGGCTGCTCTTGAGTCAATGGTGATGTCGGTCGATGCCGCGGTGCCGGATCTTCCGGTTGTTACTGTGCGCGATACTGCAATCGATGCGATCTGCCGGGGCGCGGTCCTTGCGGGAGTAGGAGTGATCAGCTGCGATGAGTTTGGAAAGAACCAGACTGTTGCCGTTCTCTCCCAGAAACGCGAATTTGTCTGCCTGGGCAAAGCGCTTGTCCCCTCATCCTCGTTCAAACCCGGTGAGACCGGGCTGGTAATTGCACCAACAGCGGTATTCCTGCAGCCGGGCACCTATCCCCGGGGCTGGACAAAATCCGATAAGCCGGTGCAGCACAATAAGAAACCGGCTAAAAAACCGGTCTCAAAACCTGCCAGAAGAACACCAGCCCAGTTCCAGAGAAAGAGATACCATTAAAAAAATACCCCGCATACAGATAGGATACACTTTTTGCTGAGGTAGTCTAGCGGTAGGGCGCAGGCCTGGAAAGCCTGTGGTGCGAAAGTGCCTCGGGGGTTCAATTCCCCCCCTCAGCGCTTCTTCTGGTTTTTTGGATTTTTTGTTCTTTTTGAAACCTAAGCGAATCAAGAGTCGCTCTTTGGGGTCTTCACATATCAAGCTTCCACTCTGCGGATCCCTGCTGAAGGGGTAGGGGATCCCCTCTTAGCCTAAGAGGGGAGGGTCAGGTCAAAATTTTTTAACGTGAAGGGGTGGTAGGCACCCACCCCTCTTTTTTTAGAGGGGAAGGTCCCCTCCGGGCACATAAGGGGACCCTCCCTCCACATGATGATCAACCTGAAAAATGCTCTCCGTCGTGATTCCACACAAAACCGCGCTCACGTTTATGCAAAAAGGGGGGGGTAGGGTCCCCTCTTAGCCTAAGAGGGGAGGGTCAGGTCAAAATTTTTTAACGTGAAGGGGTGGTAGGCACCCACTCCTCTTTTTTTGGAGCGGGAGGGTCCCCTCCGGGCACATGCGGGGATCCTACCCCCCATGTGAGTTTAAAAAGGAACCGGAAAAGGATCTGTCAACACTTCCCGCCAAAAGCCCGTCCCGACTCAAACGCCTTTAGATTAATCTCCACGGTCTTTTTCGGGACAAGGCGCCGGACTGCCTCAAGCAACGACTCAGGTTTGAGGGGGATGGATTCGGATGCGGCGCCCAGCATCACCACATTCTGGGAGAGCGGGCTTCCCGCATCGGCCGCCATCTTGTCTGCATCCAGCAGGCATAACGGGTGGTTTTTCAGCGCGGCAATGATCTCATCTTCCGTTGGCACGATGAGATTCTGCGTGTATACCGATGTGGGAAGCACAAGGTGGTTATTCGCGATAATCCTGCCCCATTTTTTCAGGTAATGGGAGTAGCGGAGGGCTTCCAGAAGATCAAATGAGATCATGAGATCCACCTGCCCGGGGGGGATCAGGGGGCCGAACAACCCGTCAATTCGTATATGGCTCTCCACCGAACCGCCGCGTTGTGCCATGCCGTGCGTCTCGGCTCCTTTCACCGGCCTCCCTTCGATCAGACAGGCTTCGCCAAGGATATTGGAAGCAAGGATCGTTCCCTGTCCCCCGATTCCCACCATCAGGATATCGAAACTTCCGCTCATCTCTTTCCCTCCCGGCCAATTGCCCCCACAGGACAAATCTGGACGCAGACGGCACACCCGCTGCACAGGTCATTTATCCGCGCCTTGTCATCGGAAAACTCAATTGCGGGGCACCCGAATCGCACGCAGCTGCCGCAACCAGTGCAGGTTTCGGGGTCAACCTGATACCTCCCGCGCTTGATACCAGCACGACGCGCTGTAATCACGCACATCTGTTTGGCAATAATTACCTTGACACCAGTCCGTTTCTTTGCAGCCTCAAGGACATTGATCATACCGGTGAGATCGTACGGATCGATGGTCTCGACAAAACTGGCGCCGCAGGAGCGGCAGATTGCATCGAGCGAGATCGGCGGGCTCTCCACACCGCAGGCAGTTGCACCGGTATTCGGGTTCGGCTGGTGCCCGGTCATTGCCGTGATCCGGTTGTCGAGGATCACGACCGTCATATTCGCACCATTGTAGACCGCATTCATCAGGCCCTGGATACCCGTATGGAGGAATGTGGAATCCCCAATCGTACAGATCACATCGCGCGGTTCACCGGAATGGGCAATACCGCTGCCTACGGTGATGGACGCACCCATGCAGATCGTCGTGTCCACAACACCAAGCTGGAGCCCCAGCGTGTAGCACCCGATATCGCTGGGATAGATCGCGTCCTTGAAGACTTTTTTAATCGCATAGAACGCCACGCGGTGATGACACCCTGCACAGAGGATCGGCGGGCGGGGGGGCAGGTTCTGTACAGGTTCTACGGTTGGGAACGGGTTGGTTGGCAGGACACCGGCCTTTGCCATGATCGCTGCAACCGCAGGGGGGGATAGTTCTCCTTCGTAGGATGCATACCCATTCTTCTTCCCGAATACCGGCACACAACCGGCAACCTGCCGCACTTGCTCCTCCACTTCAGGGGCAAGTTCTTCGATCACCAGAACTTTTTCATGTTTGTTGACAAAGGCACCCAGCCAGTCCTCGTCGATCGGGTATGCACCGATCTTCATGAACGAAACGCCGGATGGCAGCAGTTCCTGAACATAAGATGCGGCAATACCGCTGGCAATAACGGCCGTCTTTCCCCGGATTTCAGACCGGTTAAATCCCAGTTCCACCAGCCTTTTTTTGATCGCAGGCTGTTTTTCGTTGAGTTTCTTATGGAGGATGCGGGTATGGGCCGGGATCACCACGTACTGGCGCGGATCCTTATGGAACTCCCCTTTCCGTGTGCTAGGGGTGACATCTCCCAACATCACGTCTCCTTTCGAGTGACAGATACGGGTTGTCGGGCGGAATATCACCGGTAATCCAAACTCTTCGGAAAAGGCGAATGCCGCGGGGATCATATCATGCGCTTCCTGCACGCTGGCAGGATCAAAGCAGGGCACCCGTGCAAAATGGGCATAGCACCGGGTATCCTGCTCGTTTTGGGAACTGTGCGCGAACGGATCATCCGCACTCAGGATCACAAGACCCCCGGAAACACCGGTATAGGCACTTGTCATCAGCGGGTCTGCAGCAACATTGAGCCCCACATGCTTCATGGTGCAGAGTGCGCGGATGCCGCACCAGGCAGCGGCAAGGGCATTCTCCAGCGCCACTTTCTCGTTCACCGACCATTCAAGGTAATATGACCGGTCCGGTTGTATCCGTAGTACATCGATGACTTCTGATGAAGGTGTACCGGGGTAACCGCTCACAAAATCCACACCGGATTCAACACAGGCATGGGCGATCGCTTCATTCCCAAGGAGGTATTTTCGTTCCATGATCCCTTATCCGTACTATTACCGTGATTTTTCTGCACATATCCCTATCTGAATATTCTTCCCATGTGCCCGGGTGATTCACAACCTATAATAACTCTGATGGAGTAGTTATTAGGGTAAAATAAGGCAATCTTTTGGGCCCGTAGCATAGCCCGGTGGTGCGCCCGGCTGATAACCGGGAGGTCATGTGTTCGAATCACATCGGGCCCATCTAACGCATTTTGATTTTATGTTCTTTTATATCCCTCACAGAGAGGATTCGGTCTCTCGGTTCGGGACTACGATCCAGGTTATGGAGTTTATAATTCCGGAGTTCGTGCGGAAAAACCTTCAAAAAATCCATGAAAAATCATTATGCCGCACCCGTGTTTGAATAATTTATTGCCCCCCACAAAACCAATCACAGAGGGGGAAAAGAAAAACGGTTTGTATCCACCGTTATGGATACGCAAAGGATACGGAACAAAACAAAAAAGCAAAAAGAAAAATGAGTATTTCACTCTGTTCTGGCAAAAACATACCCGATAACGGTATCGAGCGCTTCAATCAGTGCCTTTTCACCATCGAGGTAATCGTGAAGCGCACGGTAGAGCATAAACAGGACATCATAGCCATAATGCTCGATTGCGGTCTTTGCATCAATCGGGTTCAGGTATGAATCGGTAAGAAAACCGTCAAAGCTGTACATTAATTCGAATATTTTGCCTTCATCGGATAACACGCAGAACTGATCGGTGATCTGTTTCTGGGGGTTGTCGGGGCGGAATGCGGCAGGATCGGATTTTCCGAGAATAATCATCTTCCGGGGATAATACATGGGATCGTAAATTTCCCCTTTGGTGTCCTGCTTGCCCATTTTGAGCATATCGAGACCAACTGTTTTTACGACAGGTATGGCAGATTTTGCCATACGGGCGAGAAGTTTTGCATCGTTCTCTTTGATCTTAGCGGAAAGTTCAACCGTCTTACCCCGGTTCGCTTCGATCTTCTCTATCAGTTTTTCAAACCCGGTTTCAATTTCATCCATTGCATTCACCAGAACCAAGGCGCACAAGTGCGAAGGTTAAGATCTGTTTATATTGCGGCTATAAAACCACTTGTTTCTTGTACCGGCTACCGGCCCCTGGCAATCCCTAGCTCACCAGTTTTCCGATAAAAAAATACCTGCGATCTTCTGTGATGACCGCTTTTCCTTCGTGTCCTAAATGAAGGTCTTCGTTCAGGACAATACCGGTATAATTCGACGTCCGGGCCATCACGGATCCCTTTCGGAGAGTTTCTGTAACAATAAACGGCATTACGGTAGCGATATGAGGTCGGTTAAGATCGGCATATATCTGTTCAGCACGGGCATTCAGAAAACGTGAACGGTCTTTTTTTACCGAATCGGGAAAGTCCTTTTCTGAAGAAATGGGTGTAAAGGGGCGGGAGGAATAGCGGGTGATATTCACCTTGTTCGGGCGCACTCTTCCAATCATGTCACACGACCGGGAAAAGTCTTCTGCAGTTTCTTTCGGAAAACCAACAATCATGTCGGTGGCAATGGTGATATCCGGGAATCGTTTTCGGAATGCTGAAACAATTCCTTCACATTCGGCCACGGTACATCCCCTGCCCATTCGCGTGAGTACAGCATCTGAACCAGACTGAAACGGAATATGAACGAATTTAAAGATATGATCGCCGGCAAATACACCGGTAAGCTCATCAAGACAATAATTCACGGTCGAGGGGTTCATCATCCCTACCCTTACCATAAACCGACCCGGGATATCATTGATGGCAGTCAGCAGTTCGGGAAGTGTGCGCCCGCAATCACGACCCCATGCGCTCACGTCCTGCGCGGTCAACTGGATCTCCGGCACCCCTGAACGGACAAACGCCTGGATCTGCGAAACGATCTCTTCCTGAGAAAAACTCTGCAGAGGACCGCGTGCAAGGCGCGTGAGACAATAGGTGCACTGGCCAAGGCAGCCCTGGGCAATTTGAACGATACCGGGGCCACCGCCAGTGACGGTCATGATCTTCCGGTATTCTTCACGAATGTTTTCAGGACTGATGAACTTCGGCGTGCATACCGAAAAAATTGCTTCCCGCTGGACTTCCGGCATGCACCCGGTCACATACAGATCACGATCCCGGTACTGGCTTATCTGCCGGAGCATACGCCGTTCCGTGGGACCTACAACCGTACATGTGTTGATAACCACGGCATCGGCAATATCAGCAGATCCAACAATCGTACTTCCCTTCTGGTTCAGAACCTCGACAAGTTTTGCAGTGTCACCAAAATTATAGCGGCACCCGTAGGTCTCGATAAAGATGTGCCTTTTACTCAGCGCTTTCAGCCAATCGGAATCTGAAAGCCTGCCGCAATCGCTTCCGGATCGTTTAACCGGCATAGAACTATCAGATCCATTTGATGCATTCAGATATAAGGCCAGTTTTTTCTATTTTCTTCTATCCATCACGGTTCTTTTCTTAACAGTGACTTTATTGTGCAAGCACAACGCTTAACCAATGGCACCCATAATCTGTTTACCATGATAAGAATCGGGCTGCTCGGCTGTGGTAATATCGGGCATATCATCGCACAGCATGCGGGCAGTTTCGAGATAACCGCTGTATTCGACCAAGTTCTGGAAAGAGCGGAAGAGATCGCTGCCCTTTCTGGATCCCGGGCATATGAGAATTTTGAGGCATTCGTCTCTGCTGACATAGATATTGTTGTCGAAGCCGCATCGGTAAACGCTGTAAAATTCTATGCAGGCAAAGTCCTGTCCCAGAACAAAGATATGGTGATCATGAGTGTCGGCGCACTTGCGGATCCAGCGTTCTACGAAGAGATCCGGAGAATCGCGCTTGAGTCAGGACAAAAAGTCTACATCCCCAGCGGGGCGATATTCGGGCTCGATAACCTGAAGATCGGCAGGATCTCAAAGTTCAAAAAACTCCTGCTCAGGACAACGAAAAGTCCGAAATCTCTGGGAATTGCTGCTGATTCACGCAGGATGATATTCTCTGGAAAAGCTAACGAATGCATTAAGGCTTTTCCAAAAAATGTCAATGTCTCGGTTGCCATGAGCCTTGCCGCAGGACAGGATACGGATGTGGAACTCTGGATAGATCCTGCAGTTGACCGGAACGTGCACGAGTTATTTGTTGAAGGTGATTTTGGCGAAACCTATGTCAAAGTGACCAATTTCCCGAGCCCGGACAACCCGGCAACAAGCTACCTTGCAGCCCTTTCAATCCTCTCACTTCTGGAAGACCTCAACAGCCCGATTGTGGTAGGAACATGATCCAGACCTCTTGGTGAAAACATCTATGGTATCACTCGATTACCTGCTACGCTTTATCGATGAGGATGCGCCATTTGGGGATGTGACATCAGAAACCATCATTTCCGATATACGTTGTCATGCAGAAATTTCTTCAGAGCGGACGGGCATCATTGCTGGACTCTGCGAAGCAGACATGCTCTTTTCTCATTATGGTGCGACGGTAAAGCAGGTCGCGCAGGATGGCCAAAGGGTAAAATCGGGGGATACTCTCCTTGTAATCCAAGGAGATGCAAAAAAGATCCTGCTGGTCGAACGGACTGCACTCAACATTATCGGAAGAATGAGCGGTATTGCAACCCAGACGCGGGAGATGGTCGATATCGTATCGGCAGTAAACGGACAATGCCGGATCGCCGCCACGCGGAAGACCTGTCCCGGGTTCAGGGCACTTGACAAAAAGGCAGTGCAGATCGGGGGAGGGGATCCCCACCGTGAAACTCTGAGCGATGGTATCCTCATCAAGGACAATCATCTGGCACTGGTCCCGCTGACCAATGCCATTGCTGCTGCTAAAAAGGCCACACTCTATAAAAAGATCGAAGTGGAAGTCGAGACACCGGCGGATGCCATGCTGGCTGCTGCCGCAGGTGCCGATATTATCCTGCTCGATAACATGAATCCCGGGCAGGTTAAAACCACGCTCGATGCACTCATGGACAAAGGATTACGGGATCGCGTGACTATCGAACTGTCCGGGGGCATCGATCGAACTTCGCTCCGTGATTTTGCAGCATTGAATGTTGATGTCATCAGCATGGGTGCACTTACTCATACGGTCCAAAATTTTTCCGTAAAACTGGAGATTAAACCGGAAATTTGACCGGAATAATATTCCCTACATTCGTTTCCTGACAGATGCAGGACTCATTGTTATTATCCTGAAGAATTGAGAGAGATTCCTGTTTTCAGTCTGATGTTTTGCCCTGAAGACAAAAGGAAAACCTTAATAGTGCGATACCACGTATCGGTGGCTATTGAGGTTGGGCAATGGGCGATGCTGAATTGCCGGTTCCAGAAAATGAAATTCCTATAGAGGACCCTGTTGTTATCGAAGAACGGCGTAAGGGGCGGGTTAAAGAATATATCAATCTCTTAAAAAGTGATAAACTCCATTACCGCTGGAAAGCTGCAGAAGCATTGGGTGAGGAGGGGGATCCATCAGCGGTAGAACCACTCTTAATAGCCCTTAACGATCCCTATGTCGACGTCCAATGGCTTGCTGCAAAATCATTAGGAAAGATCGGGGATCTTCGTGCTCTTGAGCCCCTGATTGCAGCGCTGAAAGCCGAAGATAAATGGCTCCGCCAGGGTGCAGCATGGGGGTTGGGCAGGCTTCGTGATCCACGGGCAGTTGAGCCCCTTCTCGCACTTCTTGGCGATAAGAAAAAAGGGGTCCGAAAAAATACCGCATGGGCTCTTGGCAATATCGGCGACGAACGAGCCATTGAAGGACTCACCGGATTACTGAAAGACCCGGACGAAGATGTTCGTGAAGCAGCACAGAAAGCACTGGCTGCCATCAGCAGAGGGAAACTCAAAAACGCAGGCTGACTTTTCGGCCACAGAACTAACACGCAACAAGTTAAAGAAACGATATTTGCAATTATTTTCTATTTAAAAAACGAATATCGTCTGCCGAACTCACCATAATCTCTTTTTTCCCGCGATAGGTCTCAACAATCCCATACACTGAAATATTCTCTCCTTTCTTCACGGTGAGATCGCGGGCTGCCTGAGCCGGGATAAAAATGGTGAGATTGTTGATCTGCAGGGTCATATGTCCCCCGGTCTTTGTCAGGGTGACCTGATCGATGATTCCTTCAACGTGCACCAGCTCACCATCCGCTGAATTATCTGTAAATGGTTTGGAAAACGGCTGCTTTCCCATTGAGCCCAGAATCAGGTGCGCTGCTATCACGGCAACTGCAACACCGATCAACAGCAGGACCGCCACCCGTTCCTGACGCTCGAACATAGGGGAATATTGAAAATGAGAACTTAAATTACCGATAGATTAATTTGTTAACAGCGTTAACATATTGAACATGTATTCCACAACACTACCCCCGTCATCAAAGACGGTGCTGGAGATACTGGATCATGGGGGTGCAATGACCCACAAAGACATTGTATCACAAACAAAACTTGCGCCGCGAACCGTTCGTTATGCTTTAAAGAAACTCAAAGAACGCCACCTCATCATCGAGAAGTTCAACTTCCGTGATGCACGCCAGATCATCTACCAGAACCGCACTGAACAGGCAACTAAGCCCCAACCCGTATGTGTATGACAAAGCATACCTGTACCCTGATGCACTGTGACTCAATGGTCAGGAATCTCCTTCCCCCAATGAGAGCGGAAATGGTGTCCCGGCTCGTCCAGAAACAAGGGCTCAGCCAGAGCGATGCTGCAAAACGGCTTGGTTTAACACGGGCAGCAGTCTCCCAGTATTTGAGCAGAAAACGGGGTGCGGGTGAAGTAGTATTATCGACAGAACTTGATTCGATTATTGATCGCTGGGCGCTTGCGGTAGTCACCGGAGAGAGCGACATTAACCTGTGTGATGTGTGCCAGTGCGCACTCAAGAAATTCTGAATGCATGTGTTCGGTGTGAACACCCGTTTTTCGGTGCAGCGTTTTTTGCAGATATCAGGGGTACCTGTCAGTCCGTTTTTACTCAGCGGGGATTCAAACCCTACCGGATGTGCCTGCGATAGTAAATGATGAGCAGTAACAGAATGACAACTGCCACTATGACTATTTTGAGATAATCTGTCTTGGATTCCGGGGATGTCACGGTACCATTCCAGTCATCTTCGAACACCGTAAGAAAATACCGGGCAACCCCCGGATGATCTATTATGACTCCCGTCTCCCGGTTGAAATTTGGGGAGTTGCTGTTCCAGTTGATGCTGCTTACCAGCACGCGCTGCCCATCAACGATTACCCCCTTGTTGTGAATCTTCTCGAGGTTACCTGCCGCGAGATCCGCACACCGCCCTTCGAGCGGAATCTGTTCGGTTGTCCCGATACGGGAGATTAATGAGGCCATCTCATCGTTGTCCTTCTCGTCTTCGATATTATACCAGTAAGAGTCCAGTAATACCCTTACGTGAACACCACGCCGGGATGCATTTATCGCGGTTGCAAGATACGGGTTTAAGGTCAGGGGTGTCTCGTTCGTGATATATGCCTGCTCGATCTCGATACTGGTTTGGGCGGACTGGATCAGATCGATGATCTGACCGCTGGTATCGGGTGCGATAACAGGTCTGACCGTTGCACCGGAAAAATGTCCCGGTGAGAACTCGGCGGTATGTTTTCCTGAAGGAGCCGTTTCGGGATTTCCCGCTGACCCGTTGATAGGGATTACAGAAGGTCCGATGGAATCTGTATAGTATACAGTTGAGAAATACCCGGCAAGAGCAGGATCTTCAAGGAACACTCCCCACCCACGGTTACTGTTGAAACCTGAAGGGGGAAATCCGCTGTACTTGAAATTCTCGCTGGTGAGCAGGACAGCCCGGCGATCGATCACCAGATATTTTGCATGGTCGTAACGATAGGGAGGATGAACACCATTGTCTCCGGTCATCTGACGAACAGGTATCCCACCCGCGTTGAGTCGCCAGATTGCGGATTTCTCTTCCGGGCTTATACCCCCAACGGGCCCTCCCTCGACAAGAACCGAAACATCCACCCCCCGGCCCCGTGCAGCAATCAGGGAATCAGTCATCGCAGGACTGGAAAATTCATAGACATTGAGAAGGATCTCATCTGATGCATGATCCACAGCATAGGTAAACATTTCACTCGAACAGTCCGGTGAAACAAACGTAGTGACAGTCACATTATGGAATGTTGCCGGTTCGAACCGTGACTGTCCAATCATGAGGGGACGGGGATCCCATACCCCATTTTCAAAATAATGGATCTGCCCCTCGCGCGGTTTCACATCCTGCGGCCACGCGATACGCTGGATGAGGTCAGAGCCCTCATACAGAAGCAGTTCATCCCGGATATTCGCAAGACGGAGCTGATCGCCAGTGATGACATTGGGTACAACAGGAGAGTAATCCCGCCATTCGAAATCCGGAAGTATTCCATGGCTCTGGGCGAAAGCCGGACCACTGCGGGCAACAGTGAGGGTTCCACTGATATGGGTTCCGGGGGGAAAGCGGAATCCACCCCGTCCATCTGATACGGTGATACCATCAAGCGATCCATTGCCGGAAAGCACCAGGAACTCATCCATATCATCGTGAAGATACGGGTCGGGACAAAATTCAGTGATCCTGACCGTAGTGCCCGCCTGAACCATACCTGCAATGAGCAGGAGGGCAATGATAATCAGGCAGAACCGTCGCATTAAGACAGTAGTTTCACCATGCGCCTTTTATAATCTGGCGATATAAATTTCCGGAGATATGGTGGAGTCAGATCATACAATGAAGAACCGTTCCGCCCCTCTCGTAGTTAAACTGGGGGGGAGTCTGCATGACCGGGTTCGGGAAATTGTTCCGGTATTGTGCAGATCTGAGCGTCCGTTACTGGTTGTTCCCGGCGGGGGTTCTTTTGCCGATAATGTGCGGCAGGTTCGGGTAGATGAAGGTGCCGCACACTGGATGGCTATCGCAGCGATGGACCAGTATGGCTGGTTTATCGCATCCCACGGTATGAGGACAACAGATCTCCTATCTGTGCCAGAAAAAACCGTGATGTTTCTGCCCTATACCAGCATGAGGAAGTACGATCCACTCCCGCATTCATGGGATATTACTTCGGACACCATCTCTGCATGGATAGCAGCTCAACTGGGACTTGAACTTCTGCTTCTCAAATCAGTTGATGGGATTACTCGTGATGGGAAACATCAGGAACAGGTAACAACACCCCTACAAAGTGATGTTATAGATCCTTTTTTTATCCCATTCGTCCTGAAAAATAAGATACAAACTACCATTATCAACGGAAAATCAGGGGATTTGGTGGAAAAATTCCTGAACGGAGATCCAGTAGCTGGGACCCGGATCGGTACAACCTTTTAAAGGTTCTAAAAGAGATACTATAGGAATCCTTGGAGGAGCTATAATGTCAGATAAAAAGTGTACATCCTGCAGTGCTCCGCTTGCAGTTGAGGGCGCAACGGAATTCGGGTGCCCCGCATGCGGTTTTGAGATCAACCGGTGTTACCGGTGCAGAGAACAGAGCATCCCCTATACATGCCCGAAATGTGGATTTGGGGGACCGTGAGGCATGGGTAGTGTTGCCGTCATTATGCGGGTGATGCCGGAGTCACCCGAAGTCGATCTTGAACAACTCAAGAAGGCGCTCAAAGCAAAACTCCCCGGCATTCAGGACATGCAGATAGAACCAATCGGTTTTGGTTTAAAAGCGATCAAGCTTGCCGCAGTTGTTAATGACTGTGGAGGCGAGACGGATGCAATCGAAAAGTCCCTCAATGAGATCGCGGGTGTTGAGCGGGCAGAGATCATTGAAGTGACACTGAACTAAACCGTCAGTTCATCTCTTTTTTCACTTATTCTTCAAGAGACGCCATTACATCCCTTGTAATTGCCCGTATTTTTTCAACGGATTCACGGAATGCCATTACTTCTGATTCATCGATCCTGATCGAAATGGGGAAAACACCGTGACTATTCACGCGGGCCGGTACACCGATGCATACGTCACCCTCGCTGACACCATGCACTTCCTCTTTGATATAAGCAGACACGGTCAGGATGCGGTTTTCATCACTGAGCACAGTCCTTACCAGCGAGGCGATCGCTTCTCCGGGCCCATATACCGTTGAGCCCTTGTTTTTTATGATCTCTTCACCGCTGCACTTCACGGATCGGATTATATCCTGCACAGGCAGGTGAGAAAAGGTCGGCAGGTTCGAGATCTTGATACCCCCGATAGTTGTCGCGGACCAGAGCGGGACAAGGCTGTCACCATGCTCACCGATAATGCGCGTATGGACTTCACTGACATGCACCTTGAAGTATGCAGCGATTAAGGATTTTAACCGCATTGAATCCAGGTGCGTTCCCAATCCGAATACCTGACTCTGTGGCAGCCCCGAGCATTTCAGGGCAACACAGGTCATCACATCGACCGGGTTTGTTACTATCAGAATCTTTGTGTCCGGAGCAATGACACCAATTGATCGGGCAAGCGGTGCGATAACTTTTGCATTTCCCACGGCAAGATCCATACGATTTTGGCCGGGTAAGCGCGGAGCACCTGCGGTAATAACAACAACTGCAGAACCGGCGGCGTCTTTTAAATCGGTTGTCCAATTTATCTTTACATCGGTTCCCCTTGCGGCAAATGAATCGACAAGGTCCTGAGTTATTCCCCTTAAAAGAGACTCGCGCCCTTCCCGCCCATAGAGCAGGATTTCGCTTACATGAGGGATTGACGAAATCGCATGTGCAGCAAACATCCCCACATTGCCTGTTGCCCCGATGATGGTCACTTTTGCCATGATAGCCGGAAATGGGGACACGTTATCGGTCGACTGTACGTTACTGCGTTTACCAAAGCATTCATCCTCCGCCCCGTTACCCCATGGGCGCCGGATGTCTACGGTAAGTCTGCTCCCTTCCGGGCCTGAACCGGTCCCCGCAGCAACAGGTCGCCATTCCCTCCGGAATATTGATACCTGGCCATCGACCTCATGGGACGAGGTTTCACAGTCAGAACGCACAGGCTCCCGCAGGCCGTTGCAGCCTTCGTCAAACTTCGCCCCCCGCGTAACGACGGTTTCAGGTTACAGGTGACGCCGAACCACCCGGGCTAGTCCCCATATACCTTTGTACCTAACTCAATAAAGGCTTTTTACCGATCATCGAATCGCTTCTGCGATCATGCAACGGTCTGGGGGAGTTATGGAACGAATATGTCTCCGCCCACATTTTCGTTCCATTCTTTTTTTATTTTTTGAATTCCCAGCGTATCCTTTTTATCAAAAATATCAATAGCGGTGACCGGTGAACTCCGGGGAGGGATCACCAGATGGAGTTGCCTGAAATCACCCTGGTAAACTTCGATTATTTGTTCTCCCTCAGTTTCAGCAATTTTAATGGGATTTTTTGTAACCGGGTGTTTTACCATATCTTCCATCTGCTCGAATATTCGGACCCGGTTGACTTTAAAATACTCACGGTTCACCTCGAGATTGAAGGCGGACCAGAATGCCGAGGCATACCATGCATCGTTCATAATGACGTGCGGCACACCGAGACATGCAGCGGCCAGTCCGAGTGTCCCGACACCGGAACAGGCATCAATAAAAAGCTTTTTCGGAGGATTTCCCACATGCTGTTCCAATGTCTGGATCTTAGGCGCGAATCCCCGTGAAAATTCGATATGGACCAGTGACTGCTGCTTATACATGACAAGCGGCCCGCTTCGGAGCGGGAATACATCAGCCCGGACATCGCATCCAGCCAGAAGGTCATATACCCGGGGCACTGATTTTAAATCGGCACTCGCAATTCCCGGTATAAAATTACCGGTTTTTACCACCCCCCGTAGTTCAGGCACTTCACCCATAAGCCGTTCTGCAGTTTTTTTTGTTGCTTTTTGGGTTAACAGCACAAGCGATTTATCAGAAAGAAATGGAGGGCGTTCCATGGGAAATCCCGGGTGCACAAGTGGTGAACCCACCGCGATCAACGGTTCAGTGGGTTTCATATCCCCTTCCTCTACCATGATCACGTAAATATGGGCAAACACCTCATCGATAAACCGTTTCCCGCAGGAGCAGGGCAGGTTGAATTCAAGGGTTGGAAGCGGAGCCCGTTTGTCCAGTACGCGGGCACTGCAGTCTGCGCAGGGGCGAAACAGTGACGGGAGTGTGACGAGAATCTCCTTGGCAGATCTGACACAGTCCATCTGGCAGACAGGGCACTTCATTATGCTCCCTTTGTGCTTTTGGCAATAGAAACTTTTTCAATCGGTTCGCGGGAAAATAGTCATTCCTGAACAACAGGTCAAAAGCATCAAAAACAGTGGGCCCGAAGGGATTCGAACCCATGACCGCCCGGTTATGAGCCGGGCGCTCTAACCGGACTGAGCTACGGGCCCAAAAACGCCCCCCACAGGGCTCGAACCTGTGACATTCGGATTAACAGTCCGACACTCTACCAACTGAGTTAGGGAGGCACGCTAATGCGCCTTATTAGATTCTTTTCGGGGACTTTTAAAGGTAACTATGAGGTCGATCGATATTGAAAGTGGAGAAATCGGAGATCCTGCCGGATCACGGGCGTTTCATCGCCGCAAGTAATTGGATAAGGTCATCCAGATCCCCATTGAGGTGCTGGAATAATTCAGCCGTTCTTGGCGTGGCAACCGCTCCTTCCGAGGATGCGCGGATATACCCGAGTTGTTCCAGCACATGCAGGGAGTACCGTATCCGGTGCGAGGGAAGTTCGAGCAGTTCGGATAGCTTCATGATACCAATCGGCTCGTGATCGGCCACAGCTTTTGCCACCTCAATATGGCGGCTCAGTAGTTCGATCTCATCCTTCATCTTTTTGAGCATAATTCTCAGAATAACTCCATAACGCCAGACTATTCAGTCTTATCATTCTGTTTATTATCACTCTGTTTGGGGTCTTTTCCGTCTTTAGTCTTCTCCGGCTGCGCGTAGAGCCAGGATTTCGTTTCCCTGTATCTCTTTGCAAAATCCAGGGATAGAACCAGTGCGATGACAAGCATGACGAGGATCGCAGGCAGGGTGTAAGGCGAATGGATAATGAAAAAGACAATAATCGACAGGGCTACGAGCATAACAATGATATTGAGCTCAACGGTAAGCCCATAAAATTTCCATCTGAACTGGGCTTTGGCATCCTCTTCCATCACTGGAATGTCAACTCCGGAATAAAAGTACTTGACGTTTCACTGCATATATCAACCTAGATGGACCCCCTTTCCCGCGCAGTCAGAAAAAGTGGTGCTGATGCATTCGTAATGTACGCATCCTCACGCGACGCAGATATGCGTTACCTGACACAATTTGTTACCAGTGACCCGTTTGTCTATTTTAAAAAAGCAAACGAGAATGGCATGATTATTATTTCCCAGATGGAAACCGGACGCGCATCCCGCGAATCCACTGCATCCGTCATGACCCGCACACAGGCAGGACTTCCGGATATCCTGAAAACCGAAAAAGACCCCTGGAAAGCGACAGCAAAGATGATCGCCGGGCAGGTAGGAAAAAAAGTGCTGGTTTCCCCCAATTTTCCGGTCGCACTGGCTAATGCTCTCGGTGAATTCTGCACGGTATCAGTTGACAGCGGTACGGTTCCTGCACTACGGGAGAAGAAGAGCAGAAATGAAATACAGGCGATGAAGCATGTCCAGAAGATAACAGAGACAGCAATGGGTGGGGCAGTCTCGCTGATCCGGCGCGCCACGGTAAAAAAAGATATTCTGTATTATGATGGAAAACCGCTGACATCAGAGATGATAAAATTCTCCATGCATTCCCTTCTTCTCGAACACGGGTGCACTGCTGTAGACACCATTGTTTCATGTGGGGAAGAGACCGCGGTGCCGCATATGACCGGTACGGGTCCTTTACACGCTGACGAGCCGATTGTAATTGACCTGTTTCCCTGCGAAGAGAAAACGGGATATTACGCGGATATGACACGAACGGTGGTAAAAGGTGAACCATCACCGGAAATAAGGGATATGTACAATGCATTGTGTGATGCAAAACAACTGGGGATCTCGCAGGTTAAGGCCGGGGTATTGGGATCCGACATTTACCAGTCCGTTGTTGACTTTTTTAAAGAGCGTGGATATGAAAGCGACACCCGGGGATTTGTCCATAACCTCGGTCACGGGGTAGGCCTTCAGGTTCACGAGCTGCCCACAGTCGGACCTGCAGGAAAAGAACTCAAGGCTGGCAGCGTGATAACGATTGAGCCGGGACTCTACTATCCGGGTATCGGGGGCGTGCGTCTCGAGGATATCGGAGAGGTCACGACAAAAGGATTTGACAATTTCACGAAATTTCCGGAGGATCTCATTGTATGAATGACGAGATCTTTGAAAAGTACCTTCAGGCCGGTTCCATCGCTTCAAGGATTCTTCGTGAGGGGGCACAGGGCATCAGGATAGGGGAATCATATTTTGATCTCGTAGAGAGCATCGAATCGCGGGTCAGAGAGGAAGGAGCTATGCTCGCGTTTCCCCTTAACCTCTCCTTAAACGAGGATGCTGCACATGACACTGCTTCTCCCTCTGATACACGGATATTCCAGAGAGGGGACGTTGCAAAACTCGATCTCGGGGTTCACATTGACGGGTATATTGCAGATACAGCAACCACCATTGATCTGGGCAGCAACACCCTGCTCCTGGAAGCATCAGAACAGGCACTCGAAGCGGCAATAAAAATGGTCAGGCCGGGTTCGACCGCGGGTGAGCTGGGCGCGGCAGTCCAGCTCGAGATCGAGAGCCGGGGATACCGCCCGATCGCTAACCTGACCGGACATGGCCTGGACCGGTATGTTCTTCACCGCGCACCCACCATCCCCAATGTTGGTATCAACGGGGGGATCGTGCTCGAAGAAGGCATGGTCTTTGCAATAGAGCCTTTTGCAACTACCGGTAGCGGCCATGTGGGGGAAAAATCCCGGATGGAAATCTATTCCCAGATCTCCCAGAAACCCGTGAGGATCCCGGCTGCGCGTGCCATTCTTGAGACGGTTAAGGATCGTCAC
Organism: Methanoregula sp.; assembly: GCA_041645435.1. Taxonomy (NCBI): domain Archaea; kingdom Methanobacteriati; phylum Methanobacteriota; class Methanomicrobia; order Methanomicrobiales; family Methanoregulaceae; genus Methanoregula; species Methanoregula sp. The sequence goes on along the minus strand of JBAZQB010000005.1, from coordinate 38,862 downwards.
GGGCTCCCATTTTCCCGCCGCTGGCTCAAGGAACGGAAACAGGACATCGCACTCCCTTCACTGGTCAGATCCCACGCGCTCCATGTATATCCCGTCCTTTCCGATATCCCGGGTTCACTCGTATCCCAGCATGAACATACGGTCATCGTGACTGCTGATGGCTGCGTCGTCACAACACGATGAGATAGACTTATTCACTCCGAAAAAGAATAATTAAGGTTACAGCCATGTCTGGAGATTCTGAAGCCCTGCGCATAATGGATGTCGTTCTGACCGCTGAAATTTTCAACCAGAACCCCCAGCTCGATATCAATGATCTGACGCCAGTCTGCCGCGATATTTTTAGCATTGCGAGCGCGTCTGATGTGAAACGACCCGTTTACGTGAGTGACGGGGTAATCAAACGAACACTTTCCATAGCAGATGCTCACCTGAAGATGTCTGCAAACCCCTTTGTGGCGTACGAGGATTTCGGCCAGCGCCTCCGCATTACTGCGCTTGAATCTGCCGCGCAATGGTTCCTCAAACAGGGTGGAAAGTCGCTTGTTGAGAAAAATCCAACTCTCGCGTATTATTTCGAAAAAATGGATTCCGGGGGTGTAGTCTATAAAAAAGTCCGGGCTGCAAACCCGCCCTATGAAGACACCAAGGCACATCTCGATACACGCTTATCGAAACTGATAGGAGAAGATGAGAAGCTCCGCGGTGCTTTGGACCTGGTAATGATCAGCGCTCCGGAGGAAGTGGAGCAGAGGATGGATGACCTTGTCTGTACCCCCTCGCAGCTTGCTGTCATCTCGAAGATCCAGCAAGCCCTTGTTCACCGCGAGTATCTGCAACGTCACCGTATACATGAAGTGGGTAAACTCCTCTTTGTCGGCCCGCCGGGTACCGGAAAAACCTCGATTGCCCTTGCCATGTCCAACACCATGCATATGCCGGTGCTCGAAGTCCGCCTCTCGATGATCACCTCACAATATCTCGGTGAGACCTCGAAAAATATCGACCGTATATTCGATCTGGCAAAAAAACTCTCTCCATCCATCCTTTTCATCGATGAATTCGATTTTGTGGCAAAGAGCAGGGTTGCCGATGACCACGGGGCTATGAAACGCGCAGTTAATTCCCTGTTAAAAAATATTGACCGGATTAATCTGGTTAAAAACGGCGTTATCCTGATCGGTGCCACCAACCACCCACAGCTTCTCGATGAGGCAGCATGGCGGCGATTCGACGAAGTGGTAGAATTCTCATTACCGGATGAAGACATGCGGAAAAATATCCTGCAAAAGGTGACTGCATCCCTTGGATGTACTATAGACTACCAGCTACTTGCATCCAAAACAGAGGGTTTTTCCGGCTCCGACCTCCGCATGATGATCAAAGAAGCAGTCCTATCTGCCCTCATGGACAACCGCCAGTCCCTTTCCCGGGAAGATATCCGGAAGGGCATCCATATGGTAAAGAACCGGGATGCTATAAGGCACCTGAACTGGTTGTAATATGAAGATCACGCTGCTGGGAACCGGCGATGCGATCGGTACACCAAAGGTTGGGTGTGCCTGTCCCCAGTGCACCCATGCCAAAGCAACCGGCAGGATGCGCCTGCGCACCTCACTGCTCGTTGAAAATGAGGACCATCACCTCCTTATCGATTCCTCTCCAGATCTCCGTCAGCAGCTTCTCTTAAACGGCTCACCGCATATCGATGCGGTAATCTGGACACATGGCCATTACGATCACTTCATCGGGTTTGGCGAGTTCTATCGCGTCCAGAACATCCCTCCGGTCTTTGCCGCACCACCAGTCTTGAACTATTGCGCAGAAGTCTTCCGGTTTCTTACGTTCGACAAAGTCGCAATCCAGCCGTACGAACCGTTCGAGATCTTTGGGATTACTGCCACACTGTTCCTGGTCAAACATCCCACTGCATATACCTGCGGCATACTCTTTGAAACCGATCAGTCACGCGTGGCATTCACATCAGACACTAACATCGACATTCCAAAGCAGAGTCTTGATCTCTTACAGGATCTCGATCTCCTGCTTTTAGATACCCTTGTGCCTTCGAACATCTCGATCGGTAAGCACATGAATTATCTCGAAGCCTGCACACTTGCCGAGCGCCTTGCTCCACGCGATTTCCGCTGTGTTCACATGAGCCACATGATCCCGTGGGAGCTTCCCCACACCGGAAGAGACGGGGAGATTTTCGATTTTCCCTGATTTTTTTTATCAGTTCCCCACAATAATGCTGCGCGAGTGCAACCAACCCCCTGCAGTAATGCGGGCGTGTTGATCACCCATACCTTAATGATTTTCAGGTGCCCAGTCATAGGTGCATGATTGTAAAAATGCTCGAGCTCGAGAAGGACAAGGTGCGGCTCGTCATCCAGGGGCAGGGTCACACGTTCATGAACGCCCTTGTCGAGGAATTATTGACCGATTCCGATATTGATGTCGCCCGCTACGTGATCGAATTCCAGTTCTCTGACCCGGAACTCTTCGTCACTACCAAAGGCAAGAAAAATCCCCTCCCTATCATCAAGAAAGCGTGCAAACGGATCTCCGGCAACTGCAACGAGCTCATCAAGGGCTTAAAGAAGTAGTAATTAAAAAAATATTTTTTTGCATGAACCTGCGCAAAGCGCACTTCGTATGACAATCCCCCAGGGGATGTTCATACAACATCCTGAATGCATCAGCTTCCATTGTTTTCATGAAGCTCGTCCGAATATCACCTGACGTTCTGGACGTATGGTAAAAAAGGATTATTGGATTAAGAGCGAAAAATTATTCTTCGGCTCGCTCAGTAAATACGATCGAACCTGAGATACGGGAGATCTTTATCTTTATTTTCATGCCTGGCTTGGAATTTGCCACATACATAATGTAACGGCCCATCTTTACAACCCCGTCTCCCCGCTTGGAGATCGACTGGATTTCAACATCCATGATCTGGCCTTCTTCGAGATTCTCTGATACAGGTTCAGTGCGGGCTTTTCTCTTTCTTACCGGACGGTGACTCCCACAGGCATCGCAGCGAAGTAACATGACCCGGTCATCCTTGACAAGACGGGTATCTGGTTTTCCGCACTCGGAGCAGATCACATAATCTTCAACATAACTCTTGATAATCATCTTGATGAGCGAGATCTCGAATTTACCGTTAAAGATAGCGCGGTTGCCATCGATCTTCCCCGACGTCCCCAGTTCTCCAAGGAGAAATTTCATCAGGTGATCCTGATCGCGGCGGACTTTGCTGACAATATCGGTAAAATTTTCAAGAACCGTTGTCTTGCCCTCAACGTACGCTTTGGCCTCAGGAACTACAAAACGTTCCGAAGATTCGGATTTTTCGGTGATATTGGAATAGGCCTGTTTGAGGAGATTTTCATATGAGTCCGTCATAGTTGTATAATATAAAGGCGCCCTGCATCCAAAAGACTTTCTCAGGAAAATATGTTCTCGACAACTACCTTGTTTTTGTCCAGAAATTGAAATGGACAGATTCTTCGTAACATTCAGGAAAAAATCCTGTAAAAAGGCAAACTACATACTATCCAAGAAATCTGCAAACGTGTGTGATTCAGCGCTGGAAGAACAACATCCGAATCTGCGGTATCAGATGAACACTGCATTCGTGTCGATAGCAATGTGGATGTACTAAAAACAGGAAATTGTCTGTGTAATTTTTTTTAATTATACTTTCATTGCCGAAGATACCAGCGCAACAAGATCTTTGTTCTTTTTTACATTTTCAATGTCTTTCTGGTTGATGTTGGTTACTGCAGCTAACACCATCCCCCGTGCTTCGATCCATTTTTTAAATGTCTCATCTGTTTGGCCGGGTTTGCCCCCATGCGTGGAATATGCAACCGCTGGCTTTCCCATGCATCCTTTCAGATTGACGATTGCTGTATGGATTGCGGGGGTTGGCTTAAACGCCCAGACGGGGGAACCGAATACGATCAGATCAAAATCCGATACATCAACGGATTCGGGATCAGTCTTTGTCAGCTCTTCACCGCGTGCCATCTTACACCAGACAAGGAATCGCGTGAGTCGCGAATGGGGTGCGACATCATTAATTTCCACGAGTTTTGAATCAAATGCTGAGGATAAGTGCTGGGCAACATGACGGGTGTTGCCAGTCTCGCTGTGATAAATGATGCAGATCTTCATCCACACTTAGGTAAGCAGCCGGATGCAAAAAAGATATCAGAAAAAAGGGGATTATTTCTTGCGGGCTGGTGCTTTCACCACTTTTTTCACGGCAGGTTTTACGGGTTTCTTTACCTCGTCTTTCCTGAACTGGGGCATCATCGCGCGGACTTCCCTGCCTACTTCCTCGATAAGATGGTCCTCATCAGATGCAGTGAGCGCGTTGAAGACCGGACGGTTTACCATATTCTCAAGCATCCATTCGCGGGCAAACTTGCCACTCTGGATCTCTTCAAGAATCTCCTCCATCGCGATATAACTTTCCTCTCCGATAACACGAGGTCCCCTTGTGAGATCGCCATACTGCGCAGTGTTGCTGATGTACTTGCGCATGTTTGTCAGCCCGCCTTCATAGATCAGGTCAACAATGAGTTTTGTCTCGTGAAGTACTTCGAGATATGCCATTTCAGGGGAATAACCGGCATTAACAAGCGTCTCAAATCCCGCTTTGATTAACGATGTCATACCGCCACAAAGAACTGCCTGTTCACCGAACAGATCAGTCTCGGTCTCCTCACGGAACGAGGTCTCGAGAACGACCGCCCGGGTTGCTCCGATACCTTTTGCGTACGCAAGCGCGATCTTGTGCGCATTGCCCGTGTAATCCTGGTGTATCGCTATGAGCGCGGGGACTCCTTTGCCTTCCTCATACTGGCGGCGCACCATAAAACCAGGGCCCTTTGGCGCGACCATGATCACATCTACGGTTGACGGGGGTGTAATCTGGCCGAAGTGGATATTGAATCCATGCGAGAACATCAGGCATTTTTTCGGGGTAAGGTGCGGGAGGATTTCTGCACGGAAAACTGCACCCTGATGCTCATCGGGTAAGAGGATCTGGATGATATCTGCTTTCTTGACGGCCTCTGCGACCGTCATCACTTTCATGCCATCCTTGCTTGCAGCATCCCAGCTCTTGCCTTTGCGCAGGCCGATAACCACATCAAGCCCGCTGTCTTTTAAGTTCAACGATTGTCCGCGTCCCTGCGAACCATAGCCGATAACAGCGATGCGCTTGCCTTTCAGCACACCGATATCCGCGTCCGCCTCATAGTATTTTTCCATCATAATAGTTCCCTTTGATATCAGCAACAAAGCACATAAATATTATATGAAAAAACTAAAGTAGCACACTTGGAAGAGCGATCGGCAGCCATGACTAATACTAAACCCACAGACCAGAATACGGACAGAACTTTCAACAGGGAACTCCCCGATGTGCAGGCGTCTTTTCCTGATGTCCGCATTAACCTCACACGGGTCGGCGTTAAAAACGTAAAAAAGCTGGTTGAAGTGCACCGGCACGATAAACGTCCGGTCATTTTTATTTCCAATTTTGATGTCTATGTCGATCTGCCCGGAAACTTAAAAGGAGCGAACCTTTCACGGAATTTTGAAGTAATCGATGAGGTGCTCCAGCAGGCAATTGACGGGGACGTAAACGAGATTGAGAAACTCTGCAGCGTGGTTGCCAGAAAATTACTCGACCGGCACGAATATGCTGACAGGACAGAAGTATTCATGCGCAGCGAGTTCATGGTCAAGCGTGAGACACCGGTAAGCCATACGGTCTGTCATGAAGTAGTAAAAGTTCATGCACGGGCGATAGCACGCCGTACATTCCGGGAGCCAATCGTCAGAAAGAGCATTGGAGCAGAAGTAACCGGAATGACCGCCTGCCCCTGTGCCCAGAACATTATGAAAGAACGGGCAATGCGGGTATTGCAGGGTCTCAATGTTGACAAGCACAGCATCGATGCATTCTTTTCTGAAGTTCCCATGGCAACCCACAACCAGCGCGGAAAGGGATTTCTCTGTATAGAGACCGATGATGATCAGCATGTTGATCTTGCAAAGATCATCAGTATCCTCAAAGATTCAATGAGCTCCGGTATATACGAACTATTGAAACGAGGGGATGAGGGTCATGTCGTGCTTGCCGCGCATAAAAATCCCCGGTTTGTTGAAGACTGCGTCCGGCAGATGGCCAAGAAAGTGCTTACGGAGTTTGAGTATCTTGCCGGCGACTCTGTCATTATTATCAAGCAGACCAATGAGGAAAGCATTCACCAGCACGATGCCTATGCCGAACGAAGGGCCACCATTGCCGAATTAGTCGATGAAATGAACGGCGAAAGCAGAAATACTGATGGATAAATGACAGTTAAACAACAACAGTTATTTTTATGAATTGTTAATCAAAATTCCAAAAGGATTTGATTATTGCTTTTTTTACAAAATAAAATTGATTCTGATTTTATTTTTATTATTTTATCGACACACGAGAGTATAATAAAGGTTATTAGAGCGCTCGTGTAAAATAGAGTTGAACGTACTTTGTACGGTCACTTATCTCGAGATGAGAGATGTATACAGCAATTTTGTACTGCTATACGAACAACTCAACATAAAATGAGGCGATAATATTGTCGAAAGTTGTAGAGATTTCCCCAACCACAAGACATGAGGGACACTCAAAGTTGGTCTTGAAGGTTAACGACCAAGGCATCATCGAAACGGGTAACTGGTGTTCCATAACCCCGGTGAGGGGAGTTGAAAAACTCGCCATCGGAAAGACCCCCGAGCAGGTGCCCAAGATCGCATCCCGTGTCTGTGGTATTTGTCCGATTGCCCACAACCTGGCAGCTACCGAAGCAATGGAAGCATCCATCAAGTGTGAGATCCCCAAGGACGCACTGATGCTCCGTCACATCCTTCAGCTGGCTAACCGGTGTCACAGCATTGCACTGCATGATATCCTGATCCTTCCTGACCTGTATTTACCAGGCACCGAGACCAAGATCAACCCGTTCACCGCAGAAGAGCCGGTACGCACCGTTGCAAAGCGTATCCAGCGTCTCCGTGAGATCGGTCAGACCATTGGTCAGATTGCCGGTGGCGAAGCAATCCACCCGAGTAACACCCGTGTCGGTGGTATGTACCGGAACTGCTCAGAACTGGCAAAGATCAAGATGTACGACCTTGCCAAGGAAGGACTTGCTCTTGCAAAGCCCCAGATGGATCTCATGATCGCCATCCTCCGCAACTACCAGGCGCGGGAGCATGTGGATGTCGGCGGCATGAAGGTTGCTCTGCCCAAGACCCTCGGTTACCACAACCAGGGCTACCTTGCAACCCACGCATTCTACGGCAGTTCAAGCCTTGACGAATGCCCCAGCTGGGACATCAACCGTTTCAAGGAAGTCCGGCCATGGGACTGGTATATGGGTGAGATGGAAGTCTCACTCGAAGAGCCAAAGTACCCCATTGGTGGAACCACCAAGCTCGGTACCAAGGTCAACCCCCAGATGGAAGCCTGCACCGGCATCCCGATGTACGACGGCCAGCCCGTTGAAGTCGGTCCCCGTGCACGTCTCGCAGTCTACAAAGGCTACGATGAGAAAGGCACCGTCGGGCAGAACATTGCCCGTGAGATGGAGTACACCGATTGTTTCTATGAGATGATCGACTGCATTGACGCACTTAACCCGAACGGAAAAGTCGTTGCAGACTACATCCCTGACGGCGATGGTTCACTCGGCTGGGCATCCAACGAAGCCCCCCGTGGAACTGATGTCCACATTACCCGTGTCAAGGACTGGAAGGTCCAGTACTTCTCCATGCTGGTTCCGACCACCTGGAACTTTGCAACCTGCAGCGCGGCACTCACCGGTGCACCCTGGCAGCTTGCCGAAGTGATCATGCGCGGGTATGACCCCTGTGTATCATGTGCAACCCACATGATCGTGATTGATGAGGAAAACCGGATAGTAGCCCAGAAACTCATCGAGTGAGCGTACATAGATGCTGTATCCAGAGATCGTGATCGCAGGGTGTGGAAACCCCCTGTTTGCCGATGACGGGTTCGGACCCGCTGTCGTAGAAGAGTTGCAAAAACTCTCACTTCCCGACAATATAGGTGTAGTTGATGCGGGCCTTGGCGGCCCTCATTTTATTTTTACCCTGTTGAATCCGGAAGAGACGAAACGACTCATCATTATCGATATCGCGGATTTTGGCGCGGAACCTGGCTCAATCGCAAAGTTCCGTATCGAAGATCTGCCCCCGGGCAGTTACCGCGATGCACATTCCTGGGATCTCACTGAACCGCTGGAGCGGATCAAAGACCAGATCGATATCACGGTTATCGGATGCCAGCCTAAACGCGTTACTGATCCCGATATGGAAATCGGGATTTCCGATGAAGTTTCTCAGGCCATTCCAAAGACGGTACGAATTGTACTGGATATGATTGGTGTTGATTATGGGACTACTAGACAGTGTCTTCAAGAAGAACGTCAGCGCGGAACCCCAGAAACCTGTGGCTCCACAGAAAACCGCTGAAGTAGTAAAACCAGTAGAGACAAAAAAGGAGGTTAAGCCTGTGGCAGACAAAATTACAGTGGGCTATACACACCTGAGTGGGTGTACCGGTTGTACAGTTGCCTTAGCAGACAACTATGCCGGATTGTTAACGCTCCTCGACAAATACGTCGACCTTAAGTACATGCCAACACTTGCAGATGCAAGGCACATTCAGAAGGTTGATGTTTCATTCGTTGAGGGTTCAGTCTGTATTAACGACAAACTCGCAGTAGCAGAGATCAAGGAAACCCGTGAAAAGTCAGCAGTGGTAGTGGCACTCGGTGGCTGCGCCTGTTACGGCAACATCACCCGGTTCTGCCGCGGTGGTCAGCAGAACCAGCCGGCACAAGAGGCATTCCTGCCGATCGGTGACCTGATCAAGGTCGATGTGTACATCCCCGGATGCGCACCGTCACCCCAGCTGATCAGGAACGTAGCCGTTGCAGCATACCTGCTCTTAAAGGGATCCCCCGAACAGAAGGCTCTTGCAACTGCATACTTAAAGCCCCTCATGATGGCAGCAGACAGGGGAACCAGTGCCTGCTTCTGCGACCTGATGACCAACGTCATCAACCAGGGCCTGTGCATGGGATGCGGCAGCTGTGCGGCAGCCTGCCCGGTTCGTGCTATTACTCACGAGTACGGCAAGCCCCAGGGTGAGCGCGACCTGTGCATCAAGTGCGGTGCGTGCTACAACCAGTGCCCACGGAGCTGGTTCAGCTTCGATGTGGTATCTGCGTATGAGTCGATCAACGAGACTATCATGGCGGCACTCCAGTAGGTGATTGAAATGGGAGCAGAACTCGGAAATTACAAATCATGCGTCTCAGCACGAAGCACCGACAAGGAGATTCTCAAGCACGCACAGGATGGCGGTATCGTCACCCAGCTGTTTGGATTCGCACTTGATGAGGGCATCATTGACGGCGCGATTGTTGCAGCCACCAAGGAATTCGCGGCAAAGTACCCGTCGAAAGTCATGGCTGACAACTCGAACTTCGATATGATCGAGCCATGGAGACCAATTCCGGCAATTGTCAACACAAGGGCAGAAATGATTGCCGCAGCCGGAACCAAGTACAACATCAGCCCGAACGTTTCGATGATCAAGGAAGCAACCCGCAGCTTCGGTCTCGACAAGGTCGGTATCGTTGGAACCCCCTGCCAGATGCAGGCAATCAGGAAACTCCAGCTGTACCCCGTTGGGGCCCGTGATGTCGGCGCCAGCATCGCTCTTGCAGTCGGTATCTTCTGCATGGAGAACTTCCCGTACCAGTCCATCCTCCAGCTCGTGGAAGACCACGCAGCCATGAAGATGGAATCCGTCAAGAAGATGGAGATCGGTAAGGGCAAGTTCTGGGTATACGGCAAGCGCGGACAGGTAGTCCAGCTGCCACTCAAAGTGACCCACAAATACGAGCAGCCCGGATGCAAAGTATGTCTTGACTATGTTGCAAACCTCGGTGACATCTCCACCGGATCTGTCGGCAGCCCCGATGGATGGTCAACCGTCATGGTCAGGTCCAAGATCGGAGACTCGGTCTGGGCAAAGGCAATGGCAGCAGGTTGCTTCGAGACCCAGCCGATCGAAAAGGTCAAGCCAGGTCTTGAACTCGTAACCAAGCTTGCAAACGAGAAGATCTCAAAGAACAAGAAGAATCTCGAAGAGCGGGCAGTGTTCGGTACCGGCAAGGGACTCCGGAACCCCTACATCTAATTTTTTTTTAATCGCGTTATATTCGCACTTTTTTACGACGATGTGACATTGCAGGGAATGCATGTTCACCCAAGGTGAAAAACCTTGATACTACTGTACATTTACCCAAGTCCATCCTCATCACGCGCTCTTGTATATTCTCATCCAAATAGCGGGAGGGATTGTACATAATCTGGTCACTACTCTAACCCAATCATGCAAGCTTCTCCGTTTTTACAGTGCAGGCGTTATTGAGAGCAAAGCCTATGTCTGCGCTTATGAACTGAGCGACCTGACTGATCAATTGACAAGAAAAAATATCGCAGAAAAATTTTTGACTTCCGGGTATCAAAAATTTATGAAAGGTTGTGAGAACCTATGGGAAAAAGCGGTCGATGCTATAGGGATCTTGATAGACGAACCCGCAACGATTACCGGTCTGATTCAAAGAACCAGAACAATGATGCTTACGATTCGGTGTTGGATATTTACGAAGACCAGTTGGAATCCAGTGATGAACGATATGACTGGGATGACGACAATGAAGACGATGATTGAAAAAATTCGTTGAGAACTTTATTAGGCCCGTTTTGAGTTTTTATTTAGTTCACAGTATGGCAAAATAAACGGGATCCCAGACATTATCATATAAAATTTCTCCAGTTTTTCATCCCCCACCAAACACAGAAAACGTTTATCAACAAACGTGTAAAGTTCATAATCCAGAACTGCTGGGGATAGATACATGAATGCCAATACCATGCGTGCCACAATTATCATCGTACTCTTTGTATTCATGGTTACACCCGTTGCTGCATCTGTCTATTATTCATCGAGCGCTCCCCAGATTATCACCAAAGGTGACACGTTTTCCATCAGTGGTACCGGTGCAAAAAACGGCATGGTTACCATCTGGATCATCGGGAGAAATTACTTTGATACTCTCGCTGTCACCCCGGACAGGTACGGGAATTTTTCGGTTTTTTTAAAACCCACGACCACAGAAAAGTTCTCCATCGGTCAGTATGCTGTAGTACTCCAGGACCCGGGTGCGAATGGTGTTGTGGAGATTGAACCCGGAACGGACAGTAGCGGGAACCTCACCATCATGAACCGTGGAAAAATAATTGAGAAGATCGGTGCCCGTCAGGATCTCAAAGCAAACGTCCAGCCGATAATTACTGTTCTCCGGGATGCTACAAACCTTCAGGGAGTTGACGATACATTCCAGCCGGAATATTTCTTTATAGAAGAGCCGTCAGTGCAGTTCGACAACCTTGTAGCAGGATCCGCCACACAGCTCCCTGACCAGATAATCGGTGAGCGGATTGCTATTGCCGGTACTACGAATATGGGCCCGGAAAATTACCTCCGTGCCCATGTCTACAACCGGGTTACAAACGCACTCATCACATCCAACACCCTTCCCATCTTGGCAGGAAACCCGGTTAACCACTGGGCTTATGAAATCAATGCTCCCGGTCTGCCCCAGGGAGAATACTACCTGACCGTAGGATGGTTAAAATCAAATCAAACGGGAAATGGAGTGGCAAAATTTACCGTGGAAAATCCGATCACCTCAACACAACTACCCCCGCCTTACGGGAGAAGTGAAACTGCCGTGCCGAGGGATGACGTATCCACGTTCTTATTCCTCACCATCAGCGGTGTGCTCATTGTCATCCTGATTATATTTGCCGTAGGGAAAAAATAAAGGTTGAATCGGACTGAACCACTCACTCATTTTCTTGTTACCGTAACAGGATCGATTGTTGCATCGATCAACAGATCAAAGGAAACGGTATCCAGCCAGCCGGCTTTCTCAAACATGCTCATGAAACAGACCCCGACAACATTGACCGGGCCATGCCGCTGAATGAGCGCCTGCACATCCTCTTTAGCCAGTGGCATGTTCGGCATAGCAAGCCCGCCCATAATCACTATTACCCGGGGATGCAGCTGGGCAGGACCCCCGCTCACCTGCATGCCGACATCGGGAATTTCGACAATTTTCTTTGCCTTGGACTCTTCAAGAAGCGGGACAAATACCTGTTCAAGGCGCAATCCCCGCATAGCCATCGCCAGCAGTTCGACAAACGGCGAACAGGTACCTACACATCCGTAATATACGATCTGGTCGCCTTCTGCAAGTTTCAGTGATAGCAGGTATTCCTTAAAAGGGCGGAGGATACCGGGTACACTCCTGAAACTCTCCTTTGTAACCATAGTAGTGATCTCTTCTGAACAGATAATAAAGTGCGGGGAAACCAAGGAACTGACTACATGAGCAGTACCTGATACGAATCCCGCCTGATAGGTAACATCAGGGGTTTAGGAAAATCCGGCAGAATACCGATTATTTCATCGCCAGCATCGCGGCGGTATTCAGCTGGATCTCATGGTTTTTGAGTGCTTCGTCAACGGTGCTCCGGAACTGGCTGTTGAGCCGGGCAATGCCGCTGTTTAAGGAAAGGATGGCACCATCATGATGTTTTACTACTACTGCTTCCAGCTCGGTGCGCTTGGCATCGATCTGGTCGGAAAGAACACGGGCTCCGGAAATATCCACACCTTTCCGGGTGAGCGTAAGCAGGAGAGACGCGCGTTTCTCGGCGCTTGTGTTGAAGGCTGCCAGTCGTGCGCTGCCTTTTATCAGCCACACTGAATCAGGCATACTGACAAAGGTTGTTTCTGCATCAGCCTCAGTCTCATTGGTACTCGCCCTCAGTTCTGCTTCTTTTCCGTTAAAAGCGGCCATCTGGATATTAGTCTCATCCAAAAAACGTATCGACTGTGCCCGCATCTCTTCCCGGGCAATAGTGATCTCGTCAGAAGTATACAACAGGGGAATTGTGGATACAGCGGTGAGATAATCGTCCTGTATCCACCGCAGGTTGGTACTACCGGCACCATCGCTGATCCGATCGATATAGCCGATCACCCCGTTCATACGGGCCTGCTGCATCATCCCCACGTATGCGGTATGCGTTTTGAGCACCGAGAGCAATTCCGGGTTGTCCTTGTCGAGCGGACCGGTACTGCGCGGGATATCGGCATACTTATCGATAACCGCACTGGCAACCGGTGAAAGGATTGCCAGAGAAAACACCAGCCACACCATCATCCATGCACACCGCTGACCTTTCATGAACACCACAATCCTCACCCACCATGATCCGTACGGGAAGTAGTTGTTCACAAGGTGCAATTCCTGGCAGATAATATTGCTAGGATTGTAAAAGTTATTCTTCTAACCTGCAGGTTAGCTCAATACTGCCGGTATCCCGATATGCATACCTGACCGAAACAATCCTCCCTTTGAACGCGTGCGGGCGAAATGCTATACCACAGGGTAGCGAAGATCTACAGTACAAGAGGAGATCACGGCGTGAAGAGCGGTTTTTTTTATAAGAACGGGCAGGCAGCCATCATCAACGAAGATCTTTTCACCACCCGGGCAATCGCGCCGGCAAGTATCGACCTTGTCATAACGTCGCCACCCTACAATGTGGATATCAAATACAACAGCCATGATGACCAGATCACGTATGATGATTATCTCGCGTTCTCAAAGCGCTGGATGAAGCGCTGTTATGGCTGGATGAAAGACGATGGCCGGTTCTGCCTCAATATCCCGCTCGACAAAAACAAGGGCGGCCAGCAGAGCGTGGGGGCTGACCTGACAACAATCGCAAAGAAATGCGGGTTTGCATATCATTCAACCATTGTCTGGAACGAGGGAAACATCTCACGCCGGACGGCGTGGGGTTCATGGTTGAGTGCATCGGCACCCTACGTGATCGCACCCGTTGAACTGATCGTGGTCCTCTACAAAAAATCGTGGAAGAAGACAAGCGGGTCGCGTGAATCTGACATCAGCCGCGAGGAGTTCATGGAGTGGACCAACGGGCTCTGGACATTCAATGGCGAGCGCAAGACAAAGATCGGCCACCCTGCCCCGTTTCCCGTAGAACTGCCACTCCGGTGCATGAAACTGTTCTCATTTGTCAACGACACCGTGCTCGATCCGTTCATGGGCAGCGGATCAACTCTTGTTGCTGCATCCCGGTGCAACCGGCAGGGTGTAGGAATCGAGATCGATTCCCGCTATTGTGAGATTGCAGCAGAGCGGATAGAGAAAGAATGCAAGCTTGATTAGAACAAAACGCGGCTGTACAGATCTCCCCGGCACAAAAGATACAACACCTGTTTGACAGAAACCGTAGCCCATGGACCGGCATTGAAGAAAACAAAAGAAAACCATTACACATAATTACCGGCCAGTTTCACGATAATCAATCATACTCTCCTATGACCACACCGCTGACCGCATACATCGACATGGAATTTGCCGGCATCTACGGCACGCACCAGCGGATGCAGATCCCCATTGAGATTGGTGTAGTGCTGCACGATCCTGCCACTGATGCCCTCTCGTTTGCCGGAAAACCCTTCCAGGCTGATATCGAAGTGGAACTCTGGAAGAATATCTTGAACGATGTCGGAAAACGAGTGGATGCCCGCAGGAGGGTCTTTAACCTTGCAAAACCCGCCCTCACCCAGCCGTTTGATCACCGGTTCCACCAGAGTCCTGCCGGCGCCCGCAAAGCCCGGACAGCCATCGCAGCCGTAAATACCGATCTCCGCCTCTTCATGCAGGCGCTGAACAGCAGGAACATCGGGACACTGGTCTTTTTTGCCCGGCAGCGGGAGATGGTGGCGTTCCGGCAGGCACGGGTGCGGACAGATGGGTTTCTCACCCGCGATATCCAGCATGAGATCGCTCATGCGATGCAGCTCAAAGAACAGATCTCGCTCGACCGCATGTCATTGATCATCGGGTTTGGTATTTCCAGCACCAGGATACGGTCTGCGCATCTATCCTACACGATCCCTTCTCAATTTCAGTATGTCATCAAACCGCACAAAGCCATCGGTGATGCAGCCCGCATGTTTCTCGTAGACATGGAGTTCGGACAGTACCAGAAGGAGACACGGCAGGGGATCGAAGACCATATCCTGCAGTACGAGAAGGCAAGGGAGGATGCCCGAATCATGAGAGAGGAAGAGCAGGGCACAGTGTCGGGCGAACACGATCCGGGCACGCCGTGATGGACAGGTGCATCCTCAAAACTGATTACCGAATAGTATATTCCTGATACTGCCCGTGAAACCGTTGCATAATTGTGCTGATGTTGGCAGGATGCGAACATAACTACCAGGGTCACCGTTACAGGCAGTGTTGATCAGGTATTTGTTCCTCCATCGCGAATCTCATGCTATGACCCGTGCAGAAGAGCACCTGCTAACAAGAGAACTTGCGGATGCAGCGAAGAACTGGCTGGCAATCGACGGGCTCTGGTTCCAGGCAGTAGAGCAGGAATACGGGATGGAGACTGCGCTTGAGATGGACCGCCGTGTCTGGGAGCAGTTTTCAGTTATTGAAGCGCGGAGGATTCTTACACGGCTGGATCTTCCCCGGGGGGGCGGACTGGATGCTCTTGAAACTGCATTGAAGAACCGGCTGTTTCATCTCATCAACGAACAGCAGATCGTGCGTCCCGATAACAATACTCTCATCCTCACGATGAGGACCTGCCGGGTGCATGCAGCCCGCGAGCGTAAGAAGATGCCACGCTTCCCGTGCAAATCCATAGGGCTTGTGGATTTTCCCCTCTTTGCCCGGGAGATCGATATGCGGATCGCAACCGAGTGCATTTCGTGTCCTCCGGAATCGCTGCCCGGTATCCCGTACTGCTCGTGGAAATTTACTCTTTTAAGCAGTAGCACCACATGAATGAACGGGGCACGGGATCATGCTGAACCGCTTTTTTTGGCAATCCCAGGGAGATAATGCTGAATCCGACCAAAAACTATGTGAAGAAATATCTCTTTTTAGTATGATCATGCACTACACCATCATCCTCGATGCTCAGGCAGATGGCGGATATACCGCCCGGTGCGTTGAGTTATCGAAGGCTCTTGGACGGGGCAGCACACAGGGTGAAGCACTCGCCAGTATTCGTGCATCCATCGAACGGGTGCATGATGCCCGCTGTGAAGTCCTGCACAAGACCATGGGTGCAGTCAACTCAGAGATCATCAGGATCGAAGTAGCTGACACTGCGTAAGTTCTTCCGGAAGTCCGGGGACTTAAACAAATTCTCTCTTTTTTTCTGGGTGCACATTCAGAAGTTACTGAAGGAATTGTTCCTCAAATAAGATCAGAGAACCGTCTCCAGGATCTCTCCGGCATCCCGTACGAACCCTGCACATTTCGTATGAAACAGTTTTTTCTCCCGTGCAAGGGCAAGAGCGTTGGGATCAGAAAGGTTGTGCCCGATCAAATCCGTGCAGTTCAGTGAGTGATTCCTCCGCAGGAATTCCTTCATAAAAGCGTTAGCCACGGTGTAGGTTTTCTCTTTTGCTGCCAGATCGTCAAGCCGGGTACGCCCGTACTTCATACCGATCACCATGAGGGCACCTGTTACCGCCCCGCAGGTATTGCCCGAATGTGCCATTCCGCCGCCGAGAGCACAGGAGAGTTTGAGGGCAGTTTCGCGATCGATACCGAAATCTTCTGCAAATGCAAGGCAGACTGCCTGCGAACAGGAAAAACCATTCGTGAACATGGCTGCTGCATCATCCGCACGGGTCTGGGTCATAGGGTACCGTTTGGGTGAGGCAGAAAAAAGAAGTTTGTGAGTAATCCGGACAGGAGCGAGTACTTAGCGCTTGATCGGATACACGGGTTTTTTCGTGGTGAATCACCAATCAGGTACCTGATCAACCAGCGGGAACAATTCATGTCATTTCACTTCGCAGACAGGATCAAACGGGCACCGGTGTCATTTCTTTCCGAACTCTTCTCCGTTTCGAACAACCCATCCATCATCTCGTTCGCGGGCGGACTTCCCTCCTCTGCACTGATCGATACCGAAGGGATTGCACAGGCAACACGACAGGTGATGGAAGAGGATGCCCATATCGCGCTCCAGTACACAACCACTGACGGATACCTGCCGCTGCGGGAGTACATCGCTGAACGCTATCGCACCCGGCTGGGACTGCCGGCAACCGCAGCAGAGATCCAGATCGTCAACGGCTCACAGCAGTGCCTGGATCTCTTTGCCAAAATTTTTCTCAATACCGGCGATCATGTCGGCATGGAACGGCCCGGGTATCTCGGTGCCATCGAGGCCTTTTCACTCTATGAACCGGTCATCGATACCGTTCCGCTGGAAGACGATGGCCCGGATCTCGCATCATTCGAACGATTCGTTAAAACGACCAACGCGAAGTTCTTCTACGGCATTCCCAACTCCCAGAACCCGTCGGGCAGGACATACTCACAGGAGAAACGCCGGGCGATCGCCGATATACTCCAGACGAGTGACACCGTCTTTTATGAAGACGATGCATTCGGCGAACTCTTCTTTGACACAAAACCCCGGATGCCGGTAACAAAGTACCTGCCTGACCAGAGCGTCATCTCTGGCTCATTCTCCAAGATCATCGCACCAGGCATGCGGATAGGCTGGATCTATGCGCCCCGGACAATTCTCACTCCGTTCAATGTCGTCAAGCAGGCGGCAGACCTGCATTCCAATTTCCTCTGCCAGAAGATCCTGCACCGGTACCTGACCACGCACAATCTCGATGACCATATCCGTCACATTACCCGCGTGTACGGCAGGAAGTGCAGGTTGATGTGCGATCTGCTCGATGACCAGTTGCCCCAGCTCTCCCACACAACTCCTGAAGGGGGAATGTTCCTTATGGCAACCCTCCCATCCGGCATCTCTTCCCGCAGGGTCTTTGACGAGGGGGTTTTACAAAAAGTTGCCGTGCTTCCGGGCATGCCGTTTTATGTGGACGGGGGTGGTGGGGATACCATACGGCTGAACTTCTCGAACCCTGACGAAGAGATGATAAAAATCGGGATCTCGCGATTATCCAATGTGATAAAGGAACTTAGCTCCCTGTAAATTTTAATAAAAAATCTGATTTGCCGTCAATCTCTAAAAAAACGTATGCTATAAATAGCGCGCTCTCCTGAAATTAGAGTACAGGAAGAGATACAGTGAAAAGACGATTTTTCATGATAACCATAATTCTGATGCTGTGTGCAGTCTGTACCATTCCAGTATCAGCGAGTATTGGTGTCGGTGATGTCACCCCCCCGGTAACCGAGACGACAACGATACCAACAACCGAACCGACACCCGTCCCGACGACAGAACCAACCCCCGTTCCCACAACAATCCCTACGACTGTTCCGACAACAGCGCCAACCAAGGAACCCACAACAGCACCAACTACAATGCCAACTGTTGTCACAGAGCGCACGACCGAACCAACCATCACGATTCCGACGGTTGTCACCCCCCCCACCACTGAACCCACACGCATACCGACCACAGAAATTACCATCACGATTGAACCCACGGAAGTTGGCGGAGGTAAAGGATGGATTGACACCTATGGCAATGTTGACGGCGCCACGGTCTATTTCGATGGTGCCCCCCAGGGCAATATTGCCGGGGGAATACTCTCGGTAGCGGTATCACCAACCGGTACTCCGGTCAGGACGGTTTCCGTATCAAAATCCGGCTACACCACATGGTCAGGTCCGCTCTCTGGTATGCCATCGAGTGGTCAGCATGTCCAGGTTTACGCCACGATAAATCCAATCGTCACCCCGACGACCGTGCCCCCGGTCCAGAACGGGGCGATCTATGCCCAGTCAAATCCTGCAGGTGCTGCGATCTATATGAACGGGAATTATTACGGGTATTCTCCGATCACGATCCCAAACCTGCCACCGGGATCTTACTCCATGAAGGCGACCCTGAACGGGTACACCCCGAATACCCAGACGATCAACGTATATGCAGGGCAGACCGCAGCGTATTATCCCACGCTCCAGCAGTCTCCACAACCACCCCGTAACACAGGAACGGTATATGTTAAATCAAGCCCCAGCGGGGCACAGGTGTATGTTGACGGCACCTACAATGGTGTAACCCCGATAACACTCACACTCTATCCCGGCAACCACAACATCGTACTCAAACAACCCGGTTACAATGACTGGAGTACGAGCGTATATGTCACTGCAGGCAGCTCACAGACGATTGGTCCCAGCCTGACCCCGGCAATCTTCGGATCAATATCCATTGGGTCCGCACCGGCCGGTGCCAGTGTGTTTTTGGACAGTGCCTATCAGGGTATCACCAACCCGTCAGGGGGTCTCACACTCAACAACATACCCTCGGGAAGCCATATCGTCAAACTCACTGCATCAGGATACAATGACTGGATCGAGACGGTGTATGTCAAACCCAATGCCAACACATACGTGCCCGTGGTCATGACCCGTATCGGACCGAGTCCCACGCCCGTGCCGGCAGCCGGTGCAATCAACATAGTCTCAACACCATCAGGCGCAGAGATCCTGATTGATAACATATTCAGGGGATATACCCCGGCAACCATCACCGAGATCGATCCGGGCCAGCACCAGATTCTGCTGAAGTATACCGGGTATACCGATTACTCAGGTACGGTAACGGTCGTCTCGGGACAGACAACCCCGCTCGCAATCGGGATGACACCCGCACCAACCCCCACACCGCAGAGCGCATCCTCACCAGTTATCCTGATTGGAGGAATGGTAACCATCCTGGGAATTGTGATAGGGTTAAGGAGGCGAAGCTGAAATGACCGGTACCTGTTCAAAATCAACACTACTTTGGATAAGCACTATCGTCGTGATTATCATCATCGGGAGCCTGACGGCTCTTGCATACACAAGTTCGACTGCCGCAATCAAGGACTCGGTCCGCAACGGACTTGAATCAACGGCAGGAGTAATGGCAACCCAGATCAATGGAAGTGATGTTGTCCTGCTCAAAGCCGGCGATGAAGGATCGCCGAAATACCTGGCAGTGGTAAAGGAACTGCGCACGCTCCGCAGTATGGACGATCACATTCTCAACGCGTATATCTTAAAAGTGAACCCGGATCGATCCATTACCTTCCTTGTAGATGACCTGTATCCCGATGACCCGCAGGGTTCTGCAAAGATCGGCGAACTGTCAACGTCTCCTGATACGATGGAGATCTTTGAAGCACTATCCCGCCCGACTTCATCCAAAGAACCGTATACTACCAAATATGGATCGTTCATGTCGGCGTATGCACCGATCGATGATTCCCTGAGTAACTCGAACGGTAACACACACGCAGTGCTCGCCATTGATATGTCAGCTACCGACTACACGAATTACATGGGGGGGAAAGGATACCTGATCCTTGTCACCGGTATCATCTCGATGATCCTGGCGGTTGGTGCAATCTTCTGGTTCGGCCGCAGGGACGAGAAGAAAGGTGAGTGAAAAACACCCATAAAGCGGGGCTGATGTCCCGCAACTTCTTTTTTCTTATCGTTCCAACCATTCTCTACTATGTCATTACCAGTGCGCACCGTACTGCTGGCATGTGTACTCGTTGTGGCACTTCTTCTCGCTGCAGGGTGTACCCAGCAATCGGTATCATCGGCCAGAACCAAAACGGAAACAGGGACCATCCAGGTAACTCCCGGGGTAACAACGGCTGCGACCGGGATCTCCACGGAGGCGTGGAAACGGGCCCGTCTTTCAACTAACATGGGAGACATTGTCATCGCGCTCGATCCCAGTATGCCCATCACCACGGGTAATTTCGAGACACTCGTGAACGAGGGATATTACAACAACGTGATCTTCCACCGTGTCATACCCGGGTTCATGATCCAGGGTGGCGACCCGACCGGCACCGGCCGCGGTGGCCCGGGTTACACAATCAAGGATGAGTTCGGACCCACCAACAGGAACAACCGCGGCACCATCTCGATGGCAAATGCCGGCCCCAACACCGGCGGGTCTCAGTTCTTCATCAACCTGGTCAACAACAATTACCTGGATACCAGGCACCCGGTCTTTGGAAAAGTGGTAGAAGGCATGGACGTGGTCGATAAGATCGCAAAAGTACCGACTTCCGGTGGACAGGAAAACCGCCCGCTCCAGAACGTGACAATCCTTAAAGCGGTCATGATCTAATCTCCTTTTTTCCCTTGCTTTAAGATGGCAGGCATTCACAACACAGAAGAATCAACAGACCCAATACTCCTACAGCATATCATGACAGAACCAGCAGGAAATATCGTGCGGCTCGAGACAAACATGGGTAACATCACCATCGCGCTCGATCCCGCTATGCCCGTCACTGCGGGCAACTTTGAAACGCTCGTGAAAAAAGGCTTCTATGATGGCATCATCTTCCACCGGGTTATCGACGGGTTCATGCTGCAGGCCGGCTGCCCGCAGGGGACCGGCATGGGCGGACCCGGGTACGCGATCAAGGACGAGTTCGGACCAGCCAACCGGAACAACCGTGGCACCATCTCGATGGCGAATGCCGGCCCCAACACTGGCGGATCACAGTTCTTCATCAACCTTGTCAACAACAACTTCCTTGACGACAAACACCCGGTCTTTGGGAAAGTTGTGGAAGGTATGGATGTTGTCGACAAGATCGGCAAGACAAAGACCCTGCGCGGGGATCGCCCGGCCAAGGATGTAACGATTATCCGTGCCGTAATGGTCTGAAAATCTTTTTTTACCATTACAGGGCGAAGGTTTTGCTTCGCAACAATGTGTGCGGGTTTTCGGATTTTGAGATTATCTTATTCTGGTTCTGCTGGCGTTTGGCCGGGGGCATGTTCGGCCGGCGGTGCAATCGCTGACAAAACGGATCTATTCCATTGGGATTGTGGTGCATAATCGCTCCGGACAGCACCAGCGAGCTCCGGGATCTGGTGCACCGGTATTTTCCTGCGGAGCCGGCTTTTTCGGATTTTTCTGGCCGGCAGATCTCTTTTTCAATCAGGGTTTGATTAAAAAATAAAAATCAAAGTCTGGTTTTATTTTTTTAATCAAGGTTCGATTTTATTTTTTTAAGCAGAGGCTGGTTGAAAAAATAAAATCAAAGTCTGGTTACAATTTTTCAAGTAAGGTTCGATTGAAAATTTTTAGGCAGAGTCCGGTTGAAAAAATAAATTCAAAGTCTGGTTAACATTTTTCAATCAAGGTCTGGTTGATCCGGAAATGATTTTCAATCGCGATCGCGTACCCGATTGAACATTTTTGAGCAGAGTCTGATTGATCCTGCTGAGTGGCCGGAGGTACGGTTTGGGTGAGATACCGGTGCGGGTTCACGTCGGAGGTGTTGACCGGATTTTCTCCCTTTCGGTTTAAAGAATCAGGAACGGATCGCGTTTTTACATTTTCAAGCAGAGTCTGGTTGATCGGTGAACGGATTTTAAGCAGGGGCTGATAGGTTGATTGAAAATTTTTGAGCATGGTCTGATTTATTTTTTTTAGGCAAGGTGTGGTTGAAAATTACAATTCAAAGTGTGATTGAAAATTTTTGAGCAAAGTCTGATTATTTTTTTTCAATCAAAGTCTGGTTAAAAAAATAAAATCAAAGTCTGGTTGAAATTTTTTGGGCAAGGTCTGGTTGAAAAATAAAATTCAAAGTGTGATTGAAAATTGTTCCGTAGATCTTATTGCGGGTGTTGCAGATGTTGATATTTATATAGAAAGATATTAGCGGATTGTCAAAGATAGAGAGAATCACTGAATGGACACATCGGACAAGAAGAAGTTAAGCGAGCGGGACATCTGCACCAAATTCATCACACCCGCATTAACCCTCTCGGGCTGGGACCAGCATCACCACATACGGGAAGAGGTCAATGTCACGGATGGCCGGGTTCTTGTAAACGGTAACTCCGTGAGCCGGGCCAAGCCGCGACGGGCTGACTATATCCTTTATTACAAACCCAATCTTCCGATTGCTGTGATCGAGGCAAAGGACAATAATCACATCGTAGGCGCCGGGATGCAGCAGGCCCTTGCCTATGCAGAGATGATGGATATCCCGTTTGTGTTCAGTTCCAATGGTGACGGGTTTTTGCTGCACGACCGTTCCGGCAATTATGAACCCATGGAGCATGAGCTCACTCTTACGGAGTTTCCCCGACCTACGGACCTCTGGACCCGGTACCGGAAATGGAAAGGTCTGGATGAGAGAAAAGAGCAGATCATTACGCAGGGCTACTATATCGACGATGTACGGAAGATGCCCCGCTATTACCAGGTGAACGCGATCAACCGGACGATCGAGGCAATCGCGAACGGTCAGAACCGGGTCCTGCTGGTCATGGCGACCGGCACCGGCAAGACCTATACGGCATTCCAGATCATCTGGCGGCTCTGGAAGTCCGGGACCAAGAAGCGTATCCTGTTTTTAGCGGACCGGAATATCCTTGTCGACCAGACAAAGACGAACGATTTCAAGCCATTTGGGTCCGCGATGACGAAGATCACGAACCGGCAGGTGGACAAGAGTTACGAGATCTATCTCTCGCTTTACCAGGCAGTGTCCGGCAATGAGGAGGAGCGCAATATCTACAAGCAGTTCTCTCCCGACTTTTTCGATCTGATCATCGTTGACGAATGCCACCGGGGGAGTGCGGCGGACGATGCGATGTGGCGGGAGATCCTTGATTACTTCAAGACCGCGACTCATATCGGTCTTACAGCGACTCCGAAGGAGACGAAGTACGTCTCCAGTGTCCATTACTTCGGAAAGCCGGTGTACGAGTATTCGCTGAAGCAGGGGATCGAGGACGGGTTCCTTGCCCCGTACCGGGTGTACCGGATCGATCTGGACAAGGATTTACAGGGCTGGCGACCAACCCGGGGACAGAAGGACAAATACGGTGTTGAGATAGAGGACCGGATCTTCAACCAGAAGGACTTCGACCGGAGCCTTGTCTTAGAGCACCGGACGGAACTCGTGGCCCGGAAGATCTCGGATTTCTTAAAGAACACCGGCAGGTACGACAAGACGATCGTCTTCTGCGAGAATATCGATCATGCCGAGCGGATGCGGAGTTGTCTCGTGAACGAGAACGCCGATCTGGTGAAGGAGAATGGCCGGTACATTGTCCGTATCACGGGTGACAGCCCCGACGGGAAGGCAGAACTGGACAATTTCATCATGCCGGACTCGAAGTACCCGGTGATTGCGACGACTTCGAAACTGATGGGAACCGGCGTCGATGCCCAGACCTGCAAGCTGATCGTGATCGATAAAAGGATCGAGTCGATGTCCGAGTTCAAGCAGATCATCGGCCGCGGGACCCGGATCAACGAGGACTACAACAAGTTCTTCTTTACGATCATGGACTTCCGGAAGGTGAGCGAGCTCTTCGCCGACCCGGACTTTGACGGCGAACCGCTGGACGGGAGCCTGTACGACCCGACCGATCCGATTGCTCCTCCTTTGCCCAAACCTCCGGGAGACGGGACGAGGCGGTACGTGGTGAACGATGTGCCGGTTTCCGTTGTTGCCGAGCGGGTCCAGTATATGGCTGCGGACGGGAAGCTGATCACCGAGTCGCTGGAAGACTACACGAAGAAGAACGTGACCCGGCAGTATGCTACGCTCAGTGCGTTCATGAACTCGTGGACGAAGGCGGAGCAGAAGACGGTGATCCTGGAGGAACTGGAGGAGCAGGGCGTACTCTTCGAGGCGCTCCAGGAGCAGGTGGGGAAGGATTATGATCCCTTTGACCTGATCTGCCATGTGGTCTTTGGCCAGCCTCCGATGTCCCGGAGGGAGCGGGCGGCAAAGGTCCGGAAGGCGAATTACTTCACGAAGTATGGCGAGCAGGCCCGGAAGGTACTCGATGCCCTCCTGTCGAAATATTCCGATGGCGGGATCACCGATATCGAGAGCATGGAAGTGCTGCGGGTGGACCCGTTCACCACGTTCGGCACACCACTGGAAATTGTGAACACTATTTTTGGCGGGAGCGCCAACTATATGTCAGCAATACGTCGGCTTGAGCAGTGTCTCTACACCGCTGAGTGCTGAACGGCACGAATAAGGAGAATCCGGTTTTTTTATGGCAGTCGGTACTACGATCAAGACGATCCAGGATATCATGCGGAAGGATGCGGGTGTAGATGGCGATGCCCAGCGGATCAGCCAACTCGGCTGGATGCTCTTCCTGAAGATCTTCGATGACAAGGAGAAGGAGTACGAACTGTTCAAGAAGGGGTACCGGTCACCGATGCCGGAACGGCTCCGGTGGCGGAACTGGGCAGCAGACCCCGAGGGGATCACGGGGGACGTGCTCCTGAAGTTCATCGATGCCGACCTGTTCCCGAAACTGAAGGAACTGCCTGCGGAGGCCGGACTAAACGGCTCCGGGATCCTCGTCCGCAAGGTCTTCGAGGATTCGTACAACTACATGAAGAACGGGACGCTGGTCCGGCAGGTAGCGAACAAGATCAATGATATTGATTTCAACAAGACCGAGGACCGGCACCTGTTCGGGGAGATCTACGAGAAGATCTTAAAAGACCTCCAGAGTGCGGGCAATGCCGGGGAGTATTACACGCCCCGGGCCGTGACGCAGTTCATGGTGGATATGGTGGACCCGAAACTCGGCGAGTCGATCCTGGACCCGGCCTGCGGTACCGGCGGGTTCCTTGCCTGTGCGATCGAGAATATGCGCATGTCCGTGAAGACAATCGAAGACGAGGCACTGCTCCAGAGCTCGATCCACGGGGTCGAGAAGAAGCCGATGCCCCACCTGCTCTGCGTGACGAACATGATGCTGCACGGCATCGATGTCCCGATCCAGATCCGTCACGACAACACGCTCGCCCGCCCGCTGAAGGATTACTCGGCCCGGGACCGGGTGGATGTGATCGTCACGAACCCCCCGTTCGGCGGCATGGAGGAGGACGGGATCGAGACGAACTTCCCCTCCATGTACCAGACCCGGGAGACCGCCGATCTCTTCCTCGTCCTGATCATGCACCTCCTCAAGAATGGCGGCAGGGCAGCGATCGTGCTGCCGGACGGCACGCTCTTTGGCGAGGGCGTGAAGAGCCGGATCAAGGAGAGACTCCTGACGGAATGCAACCTTCATACGATTGTCCGGCTCCCGAACGGCGTTTTTGCCCCGTACACCGGCATCAAGACGAACCTTCTCTTCTTTGAGAAAGGCAAACCGACCAAAGAGATCTGGTACTACGAGCACACCTATCCCGAGGGCTACAAATCGTATAACAAGACAAAGCCCATCCGGATCGAGGAGTTCGTACCCGAGGTGGAGTGGTGGACGAACCGCACCGAGACCGATCATGCGTGGCGGGTGCCGGTCGAGCAGGTGATCGCAAACGGGTTCAACCTTGATATCAAGAACCCGAACGTGGTGCCGGACGAACTGGGCGATCCGGTGGAACTGCTCCGCGAGTACGAGCGGATCCGGGCAGAGGCGGCGGAGACGCGAGAGGCGCTGAAGCGTGAACTGATGGCATCACTTGGGGGAAAGAAATAATCCGGTGAGGACTTGGAATGTCTGAAGATTTGCTTGCGGTTTTACATAACCTGATAACGCTCCGTACTGAAACGGAATGGATTGAGTTCAAGGAGGAAGGTGTAGATTTCGAACTTATCGGGCGCTATGTATCCGCTCTCAGCAATGAAGCAAATCTGAATGAAAAACCCGAAGGGTGGCTCATATTTGGCGTGACGGACAAGTATCCCAGAAAAATCATTGGCTCAAAATTTCATGAGACTCCCCCCGGCCTTGACAAACTGAAACAGAAAATCTCTCAGCAAACAAATCACGGATTGACGTTTTCCTCAATTCACGAACTCAGGACTCCTGAGGGAAGGGTTGTGATGTTCAGGATTCCTCCGGCTACAAGGGGTGTTCCCACTGAATGGAAGGGCCGCGTCTATGGCCGGGTCCACGATTCCCTTGAACCGCTCACTCTTAATGAGATCCAACGAATCCGGGATCAGGGTGCAACACTCGATTGGTCTGCACGCGTTTGTGAAAAAGCTACGATTGCCGATCTCGATCCGGCAGCTATCGCATTCGCCCGACAGGAATACAAGAAAAAGAATTCCCACCTTGCCATAGATGTGGATGTCTGGACGGATAGTGAATTTCTGAATCGGGCCGGCTTGTGCACTGATGGAAAGATCACCAACACTGCGATCCTGCTGCTGGGAAATAGTACCTCCCTGCACCATCTGTCGCCAGCAATCGGTCAGATAACATGGGTGTTAAAGGATGCATCGGGCGTGGAAAGAGACTACGCTCATTTCGGACTCCCCCTTATTCTTGCCATTGGCAAGGTTTTTGAAAAGATCCGGAACCTTACCGTGCGTCATATGACGGATGAGACACTCTTCCCGCTAGAACTTTCCCAGTATGACTCATGGGTGATGCGTGAAATTCTCCATAACTGCATTGCCCATCAGGATTACCTTCAGGGAGCCCGGATTTCAATTGTTGAAAACGATGATTCCCTCCTGTTTACCAACCGGGGGGAGTTCATCCCCGGTTCCGTAGATTCCCTTATCATCAGTGATTCGCCTCCGGATCATTACCGCAACCCGTTCCTCGCACAAGCCATGGTCAACCTTAACCTGATTGATACGATAGGAAGCGGGATCCGGCGCATGTTCCGGGTCCAGAGGGAGCGAAACTTCCCGCTGCCAGATTATGATTTATCACAGGCAGGGAAAGTATCCGTGAGAATAACCGGGAAAATTATCGACCCAAAATATACCCGCATGCTTGTCCGGCATAAGGATCTGGATATCCTAGATGTGATAGCACTCGATAAAGTCCAGAAAGGATATTCTCTTTCTGATACTGAATTCAAATCTCTCAAATCAAAGAAGTTGATAGAGGGAAGGCGCCCGAACCTCTACCTCTCTGAAAAGGTTGCTGCGGAGACAGATACCCGGGCGGATTATATCAGGAAACGGCCATTTGACCGGGGTCATTTCAAAGATATGATCGTCGCTTATCTTAAAACATATCGTGAAGCAAACCGGAACACGTTTGAAGATCTGCTGATCGATAAGGTTTCTGATGCACTGAATGAGACCCAGAAACGCCAGTACATCAAGGATCTGCTTCAGGAAATGCGTAAAGATGGAACACTGAAAACCGTCGGGAAAACACGGGGTGCACGGTGGGTCCTCACATCAGAGCACCAATCATGATTCCAAAGGGGTCCCCTCCGGTATCCATTTTTCAAGAGCGTTATTGGAGATCTATTGGAGAGTTATTGGAGAAATTTAATCCCATTAAATGCCCTGAAATCGGAAACAGGGCATTCATACATTGCATACTTTGCATACAATGCATACAAGGATTGGAGAATGTTGGAGAATTTTTTGGACGTTAGACAATGAACAATCCAACACCCGCGAACCCGGCAATGACCGACACCCTCCTCTTCGAGCACTTCGCCACGCTCGCCACTGCACCGGATGGCATCGCCCGGTTGCGGGAACTGATCTTGCAGTTCGCGGTGCGGGGGAAACTCGGGACGCAGGATGCGGGAGATGAGCCGGCAGGTAAACTTTCATGTAAAATTCTTGAAGAAAAAAAACGGCTGATAAAGAAAGGAGAAATTTCAAAATCCCGTGCACTCCCTAAAATTGAATCTGAAGAGATCCCATTTCAAGTTCCTAAAAACTGGATTTGGTTACGACTTGAGGACATCGGGTATAATTGTGGGCAAAAAGTACCGGATAAAATTTTTACTTATATCGATGTAACCGCAATAAACAAAGAAAAAGGGCTGATTGGTGATGATGTAAATGTACTTCAACCAAACGAGGCTCCATCGCGAGCACGGAAACTTGTCAAAAATGGAACCGTGATCTATTCCACGGTTCGCCCGTATCTTTTAAATATTGCAATCGTCGATAAAGACTTCAATCCGGAACCAATTGTCAGTACAGCATTTGCTGTAGTACATCCTTTTGAGGGAATCTCGAACAGATATCTCTTCTATTACCTTCGGAGTAAACCGTTCGTTGAATATGTGGAATCACAGATGACCGGAATGGCATATCCTGCTATCAATGATCAAAAATTCCATGTGGGGTTAATCCCAGTACCTCCGACTGCCGAACAGCACCGCATTGTCGCGAAAGTCGACCGGCTCATGGCGCTCTGCGATGAACTCGAAGCCCGACAGCAGCAGGAACGGGCGGGCTGCCTCAAACTTGGCACCGCGAGCCTTGCGAGTTTGCAGAACGCGGAGAGCCCGGTGGCGTTCGAGCGGCAGTGGGCGCAAGTGTTTACCGCTTTTACTTTAATCTGTGATTGTCCAGAGAATATCGAGATTCTCCGACAAACAATCCTGAATTTGGCAGTACAGGGGCGGTTGACTGAAGGATGGCATGAGACCGGAATTCTGAAAAGATGGAAATCAGTGACTCTTAATCAAGTTACAAGATGTCGTCTCGGAAAGATGCTTGATAAGGCAAAAAATCAAGGAATGTTAACACCCTATCTTAGAAATACAAATGTCCGTTGGTTTGGATTTGATTTATCCGATATTAAAAACATCAAAGCCACTGATAATGAAAGAGAAGAGTTGTCTCTTCAACACGGCGATGTTTTAATTTGTGAGGGGGGCGAGCCCGGACGATGTGCAATTTGGAAGGGGCCGGAAAAAAAATACATTTTTCAAAAGGCTCTCCATCGAGTACGTGTTGGAGATCAGCTCCTTCCTGAATGGTTGTGTTTCTGTTTGAAAGACGCAATGAATTCTGGTCGCTTATCGGAACAATTCACTGGATCTACAATAAAGCATCTTACGGGAGTCTCTCTAAAGCAATTTTTATTCCCACTCCCCCCGCTCGCGGAACAGCACCGCATTGTAGCGAAGGTTGATGCGCTGATGGCGTTGTGCGATGCCCTTGAATTGCGCTTGAAAGAGAGGGCGACGATCCAAAGTAAATTTGCGGATGCAGTTGTAAAGAGCATAGGGTTGGGAGTAATATGAGAGAATATCGTGATGGGGAACTAATCAACAAATTGATTGAAACCTTAAAACAGCAGGGGGTCTCCGAAGATTCGATAGCGCTTGAATGGCCAATTGATAACAAACATCGTGTCGACTTGGCAATTATTGATGATATTCTTAACAAACCAATTGCACTTTTTGAAGTTAAAGGAAGAAAAGACAAAAGATCAGTTGATTCAGCCGAACAACAAGTACGAAATTATGCCTCTATCCTTAATGAACAAAATATTCCATTATTTATCGTATTTCCAGACCCATCGAATGATAGTCATTTGGAGATATCTCAGGTAAAACAAGAACCTGCAAACAATGTCAAATTAACTGAAAAAATCGGGATAAAAAATTCTGTTGAGTTAAAAGGTGAATGTAGGACCAGCACCTCTGTAACTGCAAAGTTAGAAAGCGAAAAAACGTTTTCGGATCAAATTCCTAACATTTCCGTTTTGGCGAATAGTGCCCGTCAAAAAACCCTTTTCGATTTATTAAAGAAAAAAGAAAATGCCATTGAAAATTTTCAATTTGTATGTTGGGGGATGGGAGGTTTCGGTATCCTCGTTTTACTCCTTAATTTTGCAAATATTCTCGTATTAACTCCGGAAAGGATTGCCCTATTTGGTGTGGTTTTCGGATTGTTTTTATTACCATTTGCAAGTAAAATTAAGATATTCGGTTTTGAATTTGAGAGAATAAAAAATGCGGAGAAGTAGCCCTCATTTCAACACCGCATTGTTGCGAAGGTTGATGCGCTGATGGCGTTGTGCGATGCCCTTGAATTGCGCCTGAAAGAGAGGGCGGGCGTTCAGGGGCGGCTGGCGGGGGCGGTGGTCAACCAGGTGGCGGGAGGAAAAATATGAGGGGATAATTACACTCGTGTCCCTTTTTCTATAATTTTAATAAAATCGACAAATGCAAACATCTGGTAGCGCTCTTTTCCGGTGATTTCAAGCAGGATTCCTAAGCCTACCATTTTGTTGACCAGTTTATTTGCAGCAACCGGGCTGATCTCCAGTTTATCCGCAACTTCCCGTATTGATACGGTTGGATTGTCGAATAAGAGATCGAGTAATCGGATCGCATTCGTTCCTCCCACCTTGTTTTCGATCAGTTTTTTAATCGAACTATCCTTCAACGCGATAATCTCCCGTGCCGATTGGATCGCATTCTCGGATACCTCGATAACACCCTTTAAGAAAAATTTCAGCCAGGCTTCCCAGTCATCATGGAACCGGATCCTGTTGAGGTGTTCAGCATATTCCGGTTTGTATTTCTTCAGATAGAAACTCAGATAAAGCAGGGGCCTTGACAGCGATTTCGTCCAGTAGAGATAGTACGTGATGAGAAGCCGGCCCATTCTCCCGTTACCGTCAAGATAGGGGTGGATCGTTTCAAACTGTGCGTGAATCAGTGCAATTTTGATGAGTACCGGCAGTTTGTCTTTTTCCTGGATGAATTTTTCAAGCTCCAGCATAAGCGGTTCAATTTTTGCCGGTGGCGGGGGGATAAATGATGCCTGAAAGATCGTCCCTCCCGGGGTTCCCAGGAAATTCTGTTTGTCTTTATATCTGCCGGGATTTTTATCCGAACCTCTTGTGCCGGTAATGAGCGTCTTATGGGACTCGTTGATTAACGCAAGGTCCAGGTCACCCTTCTGGAGTTGCTCAACGCCATAATTCATGGCCCGTATGTAATTGATGACTTCCCTGATATCGCGGATATCCTCCTTTGGCTTGAGGTTTGCTTCGAACTCCAGCACACCCTGAAGGGAGACCTGCGTTCCTTCAATCTGGGCGGAGAGCAGTGCTTCCTTCTTCACGTACATTGCAACAAAGATATCGGGATTCGGGAGAACCTCGGTTACCCCGTCAAGGCGGGCCAAGGCTGCGTCTGCCTTCGAGAGGAGAAAATGCAGCTCATCATCGTATTCAATCTCCGGCGGTAACGGATTGGGGATGAATGCATCAAACCCTCGATCCTGTCGGACAAGTTCCCCGGCTTTTCTTCCCATAATTCACCACAACTCCTGCAACTATATTCTGGGTTCATCTACAATAAATCCACGGCTCTAAGTAAACGGGAGTTTACGCATTAGGCACAAAACCGTGTATGTATACATTGTATATACTTAGAACGGGTTTGGTTGTGTAAGTAAACGGGGAAACAATCCGGGGTCTTAATCGTTGATTCCCATTAAACCGAATCGTAATGCCGGACAGGTCTCTCATTTTCCTTCAGCGATCCTGATCACCCCTTCTCCCGAATCCTACTCGGCCCTGGCATGCCACTTAGTATAGTGCAAAAACGCCCGCTTCTGGCCCCTATACTATACAGTACATAGAGAGAGGATCCAGCCAATCTGCAAACAAGATCATGCCCGGTTAATTTGCCGCCCCTCCCACTCCCCTACCGAATCCGGCCCCGCAAAACCCTCCGTTACAAATCCCGCAGCCGCGCTTCCACCTCCCGATTAAGCTAACCCAGAGGTTATGCCAATCCAAACCCAATCCAAGCCCTGATTCCCGCATACGCACCATATTAACTGCGAAAAAACCCGAACCAAAGCGAGAGTTTATAACCCGACCGGTTAACATTCGGATCAATACAATGATCAGCAGATACGTCGGACGAACAATGAAGTGGCTCAAAGCAAAATTCGCGGGAATAGCCCGCGTGTTCGAGCCTGAAATCTTATCAGCAGTTCGCCGTGCAAAACCGGTCCTTGTAGCAGCCGATGGAAATGTTCTGGACATGGGGAAGCGGTACAGGTTAACGAGCGGCCACGCCCCACTCTTCTCGCTCTTCACCTTCTTTAAAAATCGTCAGTAGACGTCGGTCCGGTGTTCCGGGTTCTTAATCGTGGTCGTAATCCTGTAGGTTACCTGCCGATTCGAAAAAAGCAGCAAATTTCAGGATAATAGCCCCGGCTCTCCCCGGACCGGCGTCTTTGGATAGAGATCGTTTGAGCACCAGCGCCCGAAGGAATCGTTGTCGAACAAAAACCCAGCAGAAGTGAAAAAATGAACGGATTACCCGCAGTATACGGAACAGAAAAGAACCAGGAACAGCAGGAGAACACTATGAACAATGGCAGGCAGATCGCAACCGGCAGGAGCGTATCCGGCATTGGTGCAATGACAGGAGAGTGGGAGGAATGACCGGCCAGCACCACGCAAACCGGGTAGTGGATGAAGCAGTCCTCATCGCGCTTGCACACCAGAAACGCGTATTCAAGATCACCGGGACCGGCAGCCCGGTTGATATCATCGCCGGCGATAACGTGGGACCGACCACCATCATCGCGATCCGGTCGAAGGTTCCCATCAATAATGCCCACGCGGTCATGGAAGCATACGCTGACCGGATTGCCGCGCTCACGGAGACCGGCATCGGGACGCCCTGCAACCGCGAGCTCTGGATCACCTCCCGGCCGCACGGCTGGGTCTGGTACGAGGTTGTCCGGGGCAACCTCGCCCGCATGGATGCCCCCTTCAGCCCGCAGATCCGGTACAGCTGGAACGGCTCAATCCTCCCGCGAAGAGCCGATCATCCGATCCGCATGACAGCAGCCCCGGAACCGGAGGCCGGGGCTGCAAACGCGCCGGTTCGTACCCCCTGAAATGGGAGTATACTCTCGAAAAACCCATATTGGTATGTCAAACGGGCGCCCCGCAAGACACCAGAGTACAGAAGTCCGAACAAACACCGGGAACGCGATGAGAACCATCGTGGGTCCCGCCAAATCCAGGAGAGACCAGTATGGCACGGACCGCTCAGAGCCCTCGTCTGCTCGCACCACGGATCCAGAGGATCCAGGTCGCGAAACGCGGAGGTCGGCTCGCCACAACGGCCCGGCCAGGGAGGAACCAGGACAAGGAAAAAACTAGAAAGGAGTGATAGATTATGGCAGACTTTAGCATCAGCAGCACAACCAAGAGCGCGGTTCGGAAGATCGTCGAACCGATAGCCGATGTGACGGCCTTTGACAACATTGTCCAGGGCGTCATCACGAACAACCCCTTCCAGTGCGTTTCCTACAACGCATCGGGAGTGAGCCACGCACCCGTAGAGAAGAGCAAGCAGGGTTACACCGCACGGATCGTATACCAGGACGCAGAGGCCAACACCATCGCGGTCATTACCATCCGGGCCTCCACCATCGCGGCCTTCACGAGCGCCGCAAACCAGATCAAGGACGATGTCCAGTTGAAGACAACCTTCGGGGGAACAAACTTCCGGGACTCCGACAACGAGAAGTACGCAACAACCCTGCGGTGCCACGATGCAAACGGCGAGATCTACTCCGTCAACTTCAGCCGCGACCAGGTGACCCTTACGTCATTCACGGACGAAGCCATCCGGAGCAGGGTCGAGACCTGGGCAGACACCGTACCGGCACTGGAGTGATGATGATGGACAACGAACTCATCATCATGGGGGCGTTCCTCGGGACGGGTCTGCTCGCCTACGTGATCATCCCCGGTATGCTGGTAGTGTGGGACCGGGTACTGGACCACATGGAATCGGGCGGAAACAACCCAAAGTAATACGCTAAAAACAAACGGGACCGGAGAATTTCCCCGGTCCTAACTTTTTTTTTGGTTGACCTGAGTTATCCGACTCTTGAGAACTCCTTTCTCTATTCGTCGGGTTATTTTCTTCAGCAGCAGCGAGTGTGACCCCCTCTCTCCCCCAGAGGGGGAAGCACCCCAAGGGGAGCACCCCTTGACCCCCCTTCATGGTATCGGGTTTGCATCAACCGCGTGGAGCGTTATCGCTACATGGGGGATGCCCACGCGGCGGGGGTGGAGGCGCGAAGCGCCGGAACCCCCAAAAGCGTCAAATCTCCTTAAAATCCCAGAGTCAAAAAATTGTAATCGGGAACCCTTCAAAGATTTTCGATCAAAGTCCGGTTAACATTTTTTAATCGGGGTTCGATCGAAAATTTTTAAGCAGAGTCCGGAAATTTTTTTTCAAGCAAAGTCCGGCTCAAAATTAAAAATCAGACATTGATTGAAATTTTTCAAGCAAGGTCTGGTTCAAAAATAAAAATCAAAGTTCGATGAAAAATTTTCACTCAAGGTTTGCTCAAACTATTCCGGGCAGGGTCTGGTTGATATTTTTTAAGCGGGATCTGCTGCGAAAAATTCTCATAAATACAGCATACAGTATGGTGCATGTGAGGGTTGAAGTGGTGCAGTGTATGAAAAAAAGAAAAAATAAGGGACTGGGTAATTGGGTAAAAGATTATACAGAGAGGTAATCGCTCGGCGTAGGCATCTGCTCTTTTAAGCCCTTGCGCTTGCGGATTGCCACAACGACTTCCTTGACCATGTTGTTGGGCACGAGTTCAAATCCGATAAACTCCGTGTTCCACATGGCACGACCTTCGGTTGCAGACCGGATATCACCGGCAAACCCGAAGAGCTCAGCGACCGGAGCCTTACCGGCAACGGTTATCGTGTCGCCTTCGCTGGTCATATCGAAGACCTGGCCGCGACGTCCCTGGATCTGGGAGGTTGCCGCACCCATCTGGTCCATCGGAACCGTGATCTGGATCTTCTGGACGGGTTCAAGAAGCGAGTCGCCGGCAAGCAGCAGGCCGCCCTTGATTGCGCCACGGACTGCAGGGATGACCTGTGCCGGACCACGGTGAATTGCATCCTCGTGGAGCTTGACATCGGTAAGAACCATCTTCAGGTTCTGGACAGGCTCGTCAGCAAGAGGACCACCGGCAAGTGCCTCGTGGATACCTTCGATGACCAGTTCCATGGTCTCGTTGAGGTACTGGATACCTTTGGTGCTGTCGATGAGCATGTTCGTACCCTTGATCATCTTGACACTCTTTGCCTCGTCCTTTTCCATGCCGGCCTTGATGAGCACGTCACGGCGCTCCAGCATCTGCTGGTTCATGGAGACTTCGCCGGTCTTGATCAGGTTGACGATCTCATCGGGGAGGGGAGAGAGGGTAAAGTAGAAGCGGTTGTGCCTGTTGGGGGACTTGCCTTCAACATTTTCAACTGTGCCGGTAACGGTTTCACGATAAACCACGATCGGCGGGGAAGTAATAATTTCCACACCCTTGTCGCGCTTGATACGGCCCGTGATGATCTCAAGGTGGAGTTCTCCCATGCCGGCAATCAGGTGCTCGCCGGTCTCTTCGTTGATGGAGATGGCAAGAGTGGGGTCTTCCTTCGCTACCTGCCGGAGCACTTCGACAAGCTTGGGCAGATCCTTCATGTTCTTTGCCTCGACGGCAACAGTCATGACGGGTTCGCTGTAGTGCTTGAGGGATTCAAATGGCGTAACTTCCATGAGGGAGCTGACCGTAGATCCGACAATTGCATCCTTGAGACCAGTGACTGCGGCGATGTTCCCGGCAACGATCTCCTCGACTTCGACACGCTTGGGACCCATGAAGATACCGACCTGCTGGAGACGGTTTTCCTTCAATGCCGAACCCATCACATAGAGTGAATCGCCGCGCTTGAGGCTGCCGGAAAAGAGGCGACCGGTGGCGACTTCGCCGGCGTGGGGATCAAAGGAGATATCAGTGACCATCATCGCGACGGCACCTTTGGGATCGCAGCTGATCATCGACTTTCCTTCCTTGGACTCCTTGTCGCCGTGCCAGATGATCGGGATACGGCGCTTCTGTGCTTCAAGGGGGTTTGGCAGCTGATGAACCACGATATCCAGAAGAACATCTGAGAGCGGACTGTTCTTTGCCAGGTATTTCATGTCGCCTGCACGGCACTTATCGAAAACAATTTTAAAAGAGATTCCGCTCTTCTTCATGAAGGGTACCGAAACTGCCCAGTTATAGAGCGCAGACCCAAAGGCTACCGTACCTGCACCAGCGTCAAGTTTCCAGCCGCTGTTGTAGGCTTCCTCGTTCATACCCTTGATGAGCTTGTTGACCTTATCGATAACCTTGCCGAGACGGATCTGCATCTCCATCTCATCGACTTTCAGCTCGTTGACGAGCCGGTCGACCTTGTTGATGAAGAGAACGGGACGGACTCCCTCCTTGAGGGCCTGCCGGAGCACGGTCTCGGTCTGGGGCATGGTGCCCTCGACTGCGTCCACGAGGACAACCGCACCGTCGACCGCACGCATCGCACGGGTGACGTCGCCACCGAAGTCAACGTGACCGGGCGTATCGATCATGTTGATCAGGTAATCCTGACCTTCGTACTCATGCACCATTGAGACGTTGGATGCGTCAATAGTGATACCACGGGCCTGCTCTTCCGGATCTGAGTCCATGAAGAGCTGCTTTCCTGCAAGCTCCTCAGAGATGATGCCTGCACCTGAAAGCAGGTTGTCAGAAAGAGTCGTCTTGCCGTGGTCAATGTGTGCCACAATACCGATGTTCCGAATGTGCTTCGGTTCCTTCATGAGCTCAGTTACGCGCTCGACTGATTTTTTGCCGCGGACCATGAAAATTACCTCAAAAAAAGATGTTTAACGGGCGGATTTTGCAATGCGCTCGCGTTCTTCCTTTTTCCCTACCGAGAAACACTTCATGTCGCCCTTTGAGGCGGCGATGAGTTCATCGGCAAGGACTGCACTTGCACTCTTCTTGCTCGTGCTGGATCCCTTCAGGGTTGCTTCTGCAAGGAAACCAATGGCAGTATCGACACGGCGCATGGGGGCAGTGTCAACCGACTTCGGAACATTGATACCACCGTATTTCAGGCGGACGGTCTCTTCCCGGGGACCGGCGTTGGCGATTGCCTCAACCAGAACTTCGATGGGGTTGCGCTTGGTCTTCTTGTTGATGATCTCAAATGCATCCCGCACGATCCGGATTGCCAGCTGCTTCTTTCCGGTATTATTCTCGGTCTGCATGAGGCGGTTGATAAGCCGCTCGACAATCATCATGTTGCTCTTGCCAAATTCCTGGCGTGAGAACTTGCCGCAGGAGTGGGGGATGATCTGGGCGGTGAGAGTCACATAGCGTATAAGACTGGGATCGATAACCTTGACTTCGCCAATGTCCCATTTGTTGAACAGCAGTTTCTGTCCTGCGCTCTTTGCTTCGGTTTCTGTCATCTCAATCACCTGCGCGGTTTCTCTTTCCTGCCAATGACCATTTCATGGAGGCAGACATTATTCACTTTGGTAACCACGTACCGGACGCCGGGGATATCTCCCATGGAACGACCGAGACGACCGCCAATGCCTTCGATCTCGACTTCGTCGTGTTCATCGATGAAGTTGATCGCTCCGTCGCCCACCGCAAACGCGGTGACCTGGCGTCCGTTCTTGATCAGCTGCACGCGCACGCACTTCCGGATAGCTGAGTTGGGCTGCTTTGCCTCAACACCGACTTTCTCCAGCACGATACCTCTCGCCTGTGGAGCACCCTCACACGGGTCTGACTTCACATCGAGATTGAGCTCACGGCGGGCGTAGTTCTTGTCTGCCCACCGGAACTTATTTGAGTCCCGAACCATCTTTCTGGCTGCAAATTTACCCTGTCCCATTAAATAACCTCATTTTAGTTGTTTTTGTGGTTATCGATAACCCACACTGAGATATATACAATCGCGGGGGTCCGATTTATAAATTGTGGCACTCCACCTGCCTGTCTTATACTATTAT